>DCII01000044.1 GCA_002315935.1 Ruminococcaceae bacterium UBA1730 | reverse complement strand
CACAATCTCGTGCGGAATACTCACATAAGTTTTATCAAGATTGCTTCCTTTGATTATATCTGATTTTTTCAGGTTCTTTTCTCTGATGACTTTGTTGAGAAAAGCTGATGTTGATTCAAAAATAAGCTCATTCATTTCCTTCTTGTAAAACTCATCATACGTAGATGAATTTTCAAGCGATTTCATAAGCTCGTCAGTTGTTTTGTTCATAAAAAAGACCTCTTTAACTTTCTGTGAATTTATGATATACTTTTTTTGTCGAAAAAACAAGGGCGGTGATGAAATGTATGAAATTCTGAAAGAAATAACTCCCGATGTGAAGCTTGCAATTTCTGATAACAAGCTTTTCATTCTGAAAAGAATTTTTCCCGATGATGCAGAGGTTTATCGCAAGCTTATGGAAATCAGCAACGAAAACATTGCCGCAATTTCGGGAATAACCGTTATTGAAGGAATGACCTTTGCTGTTCGGGAATATGTGCAGGGAATTTCGCTTGAAGAATATACCGAAAAGAATAAACCGATTTCCGAAGAAGAAACGAAAAGAATAATTCTCGGAATTTGCAACGGACTTTCAGCCGTTCACAGCCTCGGAATAGTTCACCGTGACATTACACCTGCCAACATCATTATTTCGGATGATAATGTTATAAAAATCATTGATTTCGGAATCAGCAGAACAATAAAAGAAAACAAAACGAAGGACACGCATATTCTCGGCACGGCAGGTTATGCCGCTCCGGAGCAGTTCGGGTTTTCGCAAACGGGTATCAGAGCTGATATTTTTGCGGTCGGCGTGCTGATGAATTATATGCTTACGGGCTGTATGCCGAATGAAAAGTATGCTGATGGCATTCTCGGCGATATTGTCAGAAAGGCAACACAGATTGACGAAAACAACAGGTATAAAACCGTTGAAGAGCTTGCTAATTCAATCAGAGAAATCAATCCCATTTCTCAGCTTCTCCGTTCTTATGTTCCGGGATTCAGGCAGGGAAAAGCGAGCCACAAGATAGGAGCGGTCATATTCTATGTAATTTTCATCGCCGGTTTCTTTACGGGATTTTCCCATGAAAACGGAATCAGGAAGTATGCTGCAGATTGCGTTGTGTGGATTTTTATGGCAGGAATTCCGTTTCTGATAGCAACCGATTTTCTGCGTTGGACTGAAAAAACAGAATTTGTCAGAGCCTTGAGCAAAAAGAAAAAAATCATTCTGAAATGTGTACTGATTTTCTTGTCGCTCATTATTTCGTCATTATTCATTATATAATAATACTGCTCTTTCGTGGTATGCTGACAGCATACCAAACAACTCTTTTGCAATGGTATAATAGTGCCGTTGCAGAGGAGTTTTTGATTTTTTAGCAACAGATGGAGTGAAATGATGAGTTTTTGTCCTTTTTGTGCAGGGGAAACCGAAGAAAATGAGAAATTCTGTTCTTTCTGCGGAGCATCTCTTCAAGCAAAGGCAGACACGGTCAGAAGCAGAAGTGCTGAACCGGATGAACTGATTTGCAAAGGCTGCGGAACTGTTCTGAATTCGTTTGATGCGGTGTGTCCGAGCTGTGGCAGGGAAGTGAATATTCACAGGGGTTCGGGGGCTTGCAGAGAGCTTGTTGAAAAGCTTGAACGCATTGAGATGAGCAGGACACAGAACAGCTCTCACAGCAATATGGATTCAATTCTTTCGGCAGTTGCTTCGGTCTATTCGGTAAATTATAAAAGTCCTGCTGAAAAGAAAATGGAAAAGACCGAGGAAATAATCAGAAAGCAGAAATTTGAATGCGTTTCTCATTTTGTTGTTCCGAATAACAAATCGGATATAATTGAGTTTCTTTTTATGGCACAGGCAAACATAAAGGCTTATAAGGTTGCCGCAGAGCAGGAGCAGGCAGTTGCCTACGGTGCAGGAGAATTCGTTGAGCTATGGCAGAATAAATATGAGGAAACATATAACAAGGCGTGCATTCTTCTTGCGGATGACCCTCAGTTCAGAGCAATCAGAAAAGAGCGGGAGGACAGAGAAGAAGCCGAAAGGCTGAAAAAGGAAAACACTTTTTCAAAAAGACTTATGAGAAAAATTAAAAACAGTTTTAATGACAACGACTGAGTTGAAAGGAGAAATTGAAATGTTTTGCAGAAATTGCGGTTCGGAAATCAAGGAGGGCAGAAAATTCTGCACGGAATGCGGTGCACCCGTTACGAAAAAAGAGGAATATGTTCAACAGGAAGAGCCGAAGCAGCAGGAGAATGAACCCAAAATTCAGAAGCCTGTTACAAGCTATGTTCCGCAGTTTACAGCGGCTTCCGAACCGAAAAAGAATGACAAAGGTTCAAAGGCGGCATCGGTACTGAAAAATGTGCTGAAATGGTTCAAGGGAATGAATAAGAAAAAGAAAACTGTTGTTATTGTGGTTACTGTTCTGATTCTTTTTGCTCTTTTTGGAAAGAGCGGAGGCTCGGACACAGCAAGAACCGAGGGCAACACAATGCCGACTATACCGGAAATCACTCTGATGGAAGTTGAAACGCAGACAGAAACAGAAACGCAGACCGAGGCAACAACAGTTGTTGAAACAACCGTAAAACCAACTGAGAAACCAACCGAGAAACCAACTGAGAAGCCAACAGCCAAGAGAACGGGCATTGACCCTGATTTCAAAGAATTTTGGGACAGCTATGAAAAGTTCATGGATACATATGTTAAATATATGTCATCTCCGGAAGCAATGGGAAGTCTTGAATATCTGAAGGTGGTTGCCGAATATGCCGACTGGTGTTCAAAGATTGATGAATATGACGACAGCAATTGCACAGATGAAGAAGTCAAATATATGCTTGCTGTTCAGTCAAGAGTATCGGCAAAGCTGATACAGTCTTCATTGGGATAAAGAAATATCCGCAATTCAATTTCTTGGATTGCGGATATTTTGGGCGTGCAGGCTTTCTGCAAGAAAAGATGCTTGAACTGATAATAATTTTGACAGAATAAACTGATTTTTTAAGCTTTTATCACTCAAATTTAATATCTGCGAGGGTTCGGATTTCTTTCATCAGGCGGCTGACATGTAAAGCTGTTCTGCTTGACAAGGCGTATTTTTCACAGTCGGGATGAGCGATGAAATATTCAAAACCCTTTGCTTCATTTCCCATCAGAACTGACTTGGCGACATCGCCCAAAAGCTCTTGTTTATCACCGTTTTCGCCGTATTTATTGATGTATGTAAGCTTTGAAATTGATTCGACTGTTACAGTGCCTTCATCGCCGAAAACTGCGGAGCCTGAATAGTCCTGACCGAGCTTACTGTATGTAAAGGTGATAACCTTGTCGCCGTAAATAAGCGAAGCCGCTCCGCTTCCGTCTGCTCCGCTCTCCATGAAGGTTGCCGTTGCGGTTAATTTATCGGGAATTCCCCATATGTCAACCGCAGGATAAACGCAGTAAACGCCTAAATCCATCAGACAGCCGGTTGCGAGCTTCGGATTGAAAATATTCGGAAGCTCACCTCTTTTATATGCGGGATATTTTGACGAAAGCTGTGAAAAATCAAAATGTGCAGATGTAACTTTTCCGATTTTGCCGATTGCATCTCTGAAAATTTCTCTGCCGGGATTATGCATATACATAATCGCTTCCATATATATCAGATTCTTTTCGGCGGCAAGAGTCTGAAGCTCTTCAAGCTCCTCGGGTTCAACGGTTATCGGCTTTTCGCAGATAACATTTTTGCCGGCTTCGAGCATTATTTTTGACTGCTCGTAGTGAAAACTATTAGGACTTGCGATATAAACCGCTTCAAAATCGCCTTTCGAAAATTCCTCAAGCGAAGTATAAACCTTTTCGATTTTATTCCTTTCGGCAAAGGCTGAGCCTTTTTCTTCTGTTCTCGAATAAACGGCAACAATATCCGCATTCGTGATTTCTCTTGCACCCTCTATGAAGGATTCGGCTATCCAGCCTGTTCCGATAATTCCGTATCGCATATCAAAGCTCCTTTGCCATCAGCTCACCGCCGCCGGATTTCAGCGACATAATTGATTTGAAACCGTTTTTCTTATAAAAATTAATAGCGGGAATGTTTCTGCTTCCAGTTATAAGCATAATGCCCTTGACTCCCTTTGATTTCATATTCTCAAGTTGAGCTTTCATCAGCAGAGAACCGTTTCCGTTTCTGCGGAAATCATTATTGAGATTGATATGAAGGTGAGCAGGGTATTTCTTTTTGAAAAGGAAGTGTCCCGAAATTTCAGCAATTGCGGTGAAGAAATTTGAAATGCCTGTTTTTCTGACCTTTTTCAAATAAGGTCTGAACGCTCTGATATATGAATTAAAATCCGTTGCACCGAAGATATAGCCCTGTGCAACATCGTTTTCGTCAACAATCAGAAAAACATTTTCAGGTTCTTTTTCGATGTAGTAATAGCAAAAGGTCGTGAGGATATAATCCCTCTTTTTTTCATCGGTGAAAACACTTCCCGGACCTGTGTTCATGCAGATGAGCTTCACATCTTCTCTGTATTTTTCTTCATAAGGTTTAACCGTTACCATTCATTATACCTCAACCGAAAAGCTTTCGGAGCCTCTGAACTGTTTAACTATTCCATTGCAGTTGAATTCGGCATCAATTCTTTCGTCTGCAAAAGCATTGACAGTTGCTATGCCGTTTTCAATCCTATATTCAACGGAAATCATTCCGTTTTCGGTTGTGATATGTCCCTTTATGCGGTCAATTCCGTTGACGAAACGGGGAGAAATGATAACCTTTCTGAATGCGGCTGAATTCTCGACCTGCTGAATTCCGAGAAGATATTTGAAGAGATATTTTGTAACAGCTCCGAACATCGGATGATTATGCGAATCTGCACCGTTCCAGTTTTCCCAGAGCGTTGTTGCTCCCATATCTGCCATATGAGCAAACGAAACCTCTTTTTCGTTTGAAAGAAGGTCAAATGCAAGCTGATTTTCGCCTTCTTCAAAGAGCCAGCCGATAAGAGAATCGGTGGCGATAATTCCCGTGTCGAACTGACCGAGCTTCTTATATTTTTCAATTATTCTGTTCTTGACATTTTCATTGCCCATGCCGACCTGCATTGCAAGGCAGGATGAACCCTGAATATCGCCGATATATGCTCCCTGCTGGAAGCTGTAATAAGCAACATTGATTGCATTTTTGACCTTTTCAATTCTTTCGTTGAGGAATGCAACCTCGTCTTCTCTGCCGAGAATTTTTCCGATTTCAAGCACCTGCTGCATAAACTTGACATAAAGGCAGGTGTTAACATATGCTTCGGGAATTTTTATATCTTCGGGAGGAAGCCAGTCGCCAAGGCACCATCCGCCCTCCTCTTCACGGCAGACAAGTCCGTTTTCGCTGTGGTTTTCAAGATATTCAAAATAGCGGAGCATCATGGGAAGAAATTCAGCAAGAAGCTCTTTATCGCCATATATCTTATAAAATCTGTAAGGCACTTCAACCATTGCACCGCCCCAACCGCAGGGACCGCCGCCGCCGCCCATAAGCGGAGCTGTATGCTGAACATGGCCGCTTTCTCTGCACTGGCAGTCGGCAATGTCATAGAGCCATTTGCGATAGAATTCCTTGCTGTCAAGAAGCATCATTCCCGCTTCTGCACAGAGCTGACCGTCTCCCGTGTAGCCGAGGCGTTCACGGTGAGGGCAGTCCGAGGGCACACAGCAGTGCATATTTGCAAGCTGGGTGCGGATATATGCTTCATAGAGCCAGTTAAGAACTCTGTTGTTGCATTCAAATGATGAGTTTACGGGGCAGTCTGAATGAACAACATCAATTCTTTCGGGTTCTGCACCTTCAACCTTGAAATATCTGAATCCGTGCCAGGTGAAATGGGGGATATATTCTCTGTCTGTGCCGTCGGTTATGAATTCGTCCTGCTGATAGCCGTCTTCAAACTGTATACCCCAATTGCGGTAAGGTCCCGAAAGAACCTCGGCATAGTTGACTTTTATTTTTCTGCCCTTTTCTGCACACTTGAAAACCGCATAACCGACAGTATTTTCGCCTGCATCATAGAGCTTAACGCCGTTTTCTTCCGAAAGAAGAATGGGTTTTATTGTTCTGATAACCTTATCGGCAGGGGAGAACTGAATAAAGAATTCCGATTCGGGAGCGGGGATAACATTGCTTTCAACGAAATCATTTTCTTCGGGAATAAGGCTGTAATCATGCTTTTCGCCGAAATAAAGATTGTTGAATGTAATGAATCCATTTGCGGTGAGAGTGTCTTTTCCGCAGAGAATGTTTCCGCTCTCCTTCTTTATTATGTAGCAGAGCTTGGGAGTGCCGTATACAATCTGTCCCTCGCAATCCCTTGCACATTGATTATAATATCCGTTGCCGACCATAACCGCAATCGTATTGTCACCGTCCTTGAGATAAGCGGAAATATCGTATTTCATGCAGTAAATGCGGAAACCGAGTTTATCCTTGAGAGGGTATTCGAACTTCGACAAATCACGGTAATGATAGTTTGATGCGTTCGGCACGAGAAGGTCATCGCTGACCTTTTTGCCGTTTATATAAAGCTTGAAAAAGCCGAGACCGCTGATGATGATTTCCGCTATTTCACCTTCGTTTGCGTTGAAGTGCCTGAAAAATATCGGTGCATCGCTTTTCGGATTTTCTATCCATTCTGCACCGCAGAACATTTTCTCGTTTGTCATTATAATTCCTCCTGTAATTCGGAAAGTCTTGAATTCCATTGCTCCCATTCTTCCATGAGAGCAAGCTGAGCTTCGGTTAATTCGTCTATTTTCTTCGTGTATTCCATAATCTGTGCATAGTCGGCAGAAACCTCGGGAGTTGAGAGCGTTTCGTTTGCCTGTGCTATCTCCTTATCAAGGCGGTCAATCTCCGCTTCGCCACGCTTGATTTTTCCGCTGAGTCTGTTGATTTCACTTTCACGCTCTTTGCGGAGCTTATATGAATTGACCTTTGCAGCCTGCTTCTGCGGCTTTTCCTTCGCCTCGGCAAGGGCGATGCCGGCATAATCGTTATAGTCTCCGTCAAATTTTTCAAATCCGTCAGTCTTAATTCTGTATATCTTCGTTGAGAGCTTGTTGATGAAATATCTGTCATGCGAAACGCATATGATAGTGCCTTCGAAATCCGCAAGAGCCGCTTCAAGCACCTCTCTTGACGGAATATCAAGATGGTTGGTCGGCTCGTCAAGAAGCAAAACATTTGCACCGGAAAGCATTAATTTCAGCAGGCAGAGCTTCGCCTTTTCACCACCGCTCAGGGTGTCAACGCTTTTGAAAACATCGTCTCCCCTGAAAAGAAAGAGCGAAAGATAATTTCTGACCTTGGTTTCTGTGAAAAGTCTGTGTTCATCCCAAATTTCATTTATGACGGTTTTTCCGCCGTGAAGACTTTCGAGACTCTGGTCAAAATAACCGGTTTTAACATTTGCTCCGAACGCAAATTTTCCGTCATCTGCACTCATCTGACGGGTGAGAATACGCAGAAGAGTTGTTTTTCCGCATCCGTTTGAGCCGAGAATGAAAACTCTGTCATCCTTGAAAACTTCAATTTCGCCGTTTCTGAAAAGCTCCTTTTCGCCGAATGACTTTGAAAGACCTTTGACTATGAGCACATCATTACCCGTTTCACATTCGGGAGAAAATTTTATTCTCATTTTTGCGAGCGACTGCTCCGGAACAACCAATTCTGCTTTCTTCTTTTCGAGCATTTTGCGTTTGCTTTCGGCGGTAATGAAATTTCTTTCTCTGCCGAAACGCCTCTGCTGTTCGATTATTCCTTCTATACGCCTTATTTCATCCATCTGGTTTTCGTAGTTTCGCCTTTCCGATTCAAGGCGTTCCTCTTTAAATTTCAGATAGGTTGAATAGTTTCCCTTCACGCAGTAGCTCTTCTTATTTGCAATTTCAACCGTTTTGTTCGTAACCTTATCGAGAAAATAACGGTCATGCGAAATGACGATAATAGTTCCCTTGAAGGTTGAAAGAAAGCCTTCAAGCCATTCTGTTCCCGATATATCAAGATGATTTGTCGGTTCGTCAAGAAGAAGCAAATCCGAATTGCTGAGCAGAAGCTTGCACATACTCAGCTTTGACCTCTGACCGCCGCTTAATTTATCGCAGGTCAGTGAAAAATCCTTTTCTGAGAAGCCGAGGCCGATAAGTGCCGCCCTTGTTCTGCTTTTATAGGTCAGACCGCCTGCATCCTGAAATGCTTCCTGCATTGAGGACTGTTTTTCAATCAGCTCATCACGGTTGCCGATATGGGAATCAATGTCACGGGCAATACGCTCCATGTCAATTTCCATTGCCATAAGCGGCTCAAAAATGCTCAACGCTTCGTCATAGACCGAACGCATTGAGCCTGAACAGGCGTGCTGCTCAAGATAGCCGACTTTGGTGAATTTTGAAACGAATGCACCGCCCTCTGTCGGTTCAACCTCACCACGGATGGTTTTGAAGATGGTTGTTTTGCCCGTTCCGTTAGCACCGATAAGCCCAACGAAATCGCCTTCGTTCACATCGAACGAAACATTTTCGAAGAGCATTCTGCCGTCAAATTCAATTTTTAAATTCTGAAGACTGACAACTGACATTTTTATATCCTTGTTTCGAGAATTTCGAGATTACCCTTGATTGTGTATTCGCCGCTTCCTGCCGGAATAAACCAGCTGTCACCCTTGACGAGGGAAACGGTTTCGCCACAGCATTCAAGAACGCCTTCTCCTGCGAGAATGAGAAGCGAAACAAATGATTTTTCATCCGCATTGTCGGTTAAATCCTTGCTGATTTCATCCTTCCAGACCTTGAAAAGCGGAGAATCGCAAAGAAGGTTCTTTCCTTCACTGTAAAGCTCATACGCTTTACAGAATGACGGCTGAACATATTTTTTGAGCATTGTAACTCCGACCGCATCGGAAACGTGCAATTCCCTTGGCTTTCCGTCTTTTCCACGGCGGTCATAGTCATAAATACGGTAGGTTGTGTTGGAGCTTTCCTGCACTTCGGCAAGTAATATGCCTTTACAGATAGCGTGCAATGTTCCCGATTCAATGAAGAAGAAATCGCCCTTCTTGACCTTCACTTTTCCGACCTTATCGGTGAGAGTATTGTTTTCGATTGCGGTCTTGAATTCTTCCGGAGATATTTCATCGGCAAAACCCAGAAGAAGCTGAGCATCTTCGTCACAGTCGATGATATACCAGCATTCGGTTTTGCTCTGACCTCTGCCTGTTTTTTCACAATATTCTTTAGTCGGATGTACCTGAACCGAAAGGTCGTCACGGGCATCAATAAACTTTATGAGAATGGGGAAATCGTCAAATTTTGCGGCATTGGTTCCGCAGAGAACGGGATTGTTTTTAACAATATCAGCAAAGGATTTGCCTGCGAATTCGCCGTTGACGGCAGAGCTTGAGCCTGCTTCGTGGCAGGAAAGCATCCATCCCTCGGCGGCATTTGCCTTTTCGGTTTCAACGCCGTATTCCTCAATGAGTTTTCTGCCTCCCCAGATTGTTTCGGAAACGAAGGGGCTGAGCTTTATCGGATAAAGTTTCATGTCATTATCTCCTTGTGATTTGCATATTTTTGCTATTATATCATATCTCTCCGATAAATGCTATATAATGAGTAAAAAAAGGGGATGACAGAATGAATATCGGATTTATCATTTTTTCGGCAGTCGGAATTCTTATTATAATGTGGTGGATGATTAAAACGAAATACGGTGCAAGAGCATTCACCATTTCAGCCTTGCAGGGAATAGCCGGAATATTTGCTGTTAATCTTGCCGGCACGGTTACGGGAGTTATGATACCCGTCAACTGGTATACTCTCGGAATAGGCTTCTTTGCAGGCTTGCCCGGAGTGATTTCAACACTGCTAATAAAAGTTATATTGAGATAAATTTTTCATTTTCATGTGGAAAAAGCGAAAGAGTTGTGATATTATTATTACAATATATTTCGGAGGTGCTTGAAAATGGCATATATGAAAGAAGATATACTCAATAATTTTGATGTTTTTCCGAAGGTTCTGACCGCAGGAAAAAAGACAACCATAAATATTGTTCCTCTCGGCGGCAGAAGGAAATTCGAACCCGGCAAGGAATATGACCTTGAAATTGCGGCTCTTGACCTCGGCGTGCCGAAGAATTTCCCTGCTCTTGCGGATTTCAGAAATATCAAAGTGACCTGCAACGAAAAGGGCGGATTTTCCTTTGAACATACCTTTGACAGTGAGCAGGAATATTTTCTCCGTTTCAGAGATGAAGATGGCAGGAAAATCGAGCAGTTTTCGATTTACTGCGTTGAAAAAGACCTTGCCGGAAGATACCCGTTTATCGGCGACCTTCATATGCACACCAATCTTTCCGACGGTCAGCAGATTCCCGAGGTTGTTGCCGCAAACTACCGTAAATACGGCTATGACTTTACCGTTATCAGCGACCATAACAGATATTATCCTTCACTTCGTGCGATTGACTGCTACAAGGATGTTCCCATTGAAATGAATATTGTCTGCGGCGAAGAGGTTCATATGCCTGCGGTTTTCGGCAAGAGAAACGATGTTCATATTGTCAATTTCGGCGGAGAATACAGCATAAATGCACTTACCGAGGGTCCGCAGTCGGATGAAGTCGGCACGGATAAGAAATTCCGTTCGCTTTACGGCGAATGCCCCGATTTCATTCCCTATGACAAGTGGCAGGAAAAGATGCAGAAGCTCATTGATGAAGCAAAGGTACCGGAAACGGTTGATGCAGTTCCCTATGCTGTCTGTTGCTGGATTTTTGACGAAATCAGAAAGGCAAACGGTCTCGGCATTTTTGCTCATCCCAACTGGAGAGTTGACGCTTATCAGGTTCCCGAAGCATTTACTGATTACATGATGGAAACCCAGCCGTTCGATGCTTTTGAGGTTCTCGGCGGCGAAAGATATTATGAGCATAACGGATTTCAGACTATTAGATATTATGAGGAAAGAGCTAAGGGCCGCAGATTCCCCATTGTCGGAAGCACGGACAGCCATTCCTCATATGAATCGAATGCAGGTGCTTTCATCTGCGAAACGATTGTTTTCTCTCCGGAAAACGAGAGGAAGGCTCTCATTTCCTCAATCAAGGATTTCTATTCTGTTGCGGTTGACACAATCAGCACGGAATTCAGACTTGTCGGCGAAAGCAGATTCATCCGTTACGGCTGTTTCCTGCTCAAGAATTATTTCCCGATTCATGATGAATACTGCTATGAAGAGGGCAGACTCATGAAGCAGTATGTAACGGGAACTGACGAAGAAAGAGCTGATGCCGCCGAAACAATCAAGCATATCAGCGGTAGAATGAAGAAGCTTCGTGAAAAATATTTCGATTTCTGAAAATAAAGGTTGATGCACGGATGAAAAAAATAATCACCGCATTGCTGACCTGTTTTCTTCTCTTTTCGTTCTGTGCCTGCGAAATGAAGCCTGTGACGGCTCTTACGATTTCGGGTGCAGACATCAATTCGGAGATTTTAGCATATTATGCCGATAAGGTTGCTTCAAGACCATCAGATTACGGTCTTGAGGACGGTCCCTCGGTTGAAGAGATAAAGGAAAATGCAATCGAGCTTTGCAAAAAGTATATTGCCATGAACACATGGTTCACGGAAATGAATCTTTATCTCACCTCGGCAGAGAAAACGCAGGTTGCTCAGAATGTTAACGATATATGGGTCAGAGCAGAAAACCATTATAAAAAAATCGGCGTTTCAAGGCAGACGCTCACAAAAATCAAGACCTCCGAGGCGTATGAGGATAAGGTTTTTACCGTTTTGTATGACCGAGGAAAAGATAATGCAGAATACGAGAATAAGCTGACTGATTATTTTCTCGAGAATTATGTCAGCATCCGCACGGTTTGTGCATATTATACAACGGGTGACGGAAAAGCCACTATGAGTCAGCAGGAAAAGAATGAGCTGATTGATAATTTTAAAAAGCTTAAATCGCAGTCATTCAGCGATGCAGATTCATTTGCACAGGCGGCAGAGAATCTCGGCTATGCCGCAACGGATTCAGTTGTTATCGGAAGAAGCACCGAAGGCTATCCGGAAGGATTCTTTGACAGTGCATTTTCGCAGAATTCCGATACGGTTCAGCTCATTGAATATGACGACTGCATTTTTGCCGTCTATAAGGAAAACCTTGAAGCAAAGGGCGAAGGCGTTTTTTCAAGCTATCGCTCTGCCTGCATAGTTGCACTTTATCAGGCTGATTATGACGAATATCTTGATAACTTCATCGCCACTCTGACGGTTGAGGAAAAGAGCATGATTATCAAGCAAATTATCAGAAAAATCAAATAAAACAAGGTTCTGAAACGCATTTTCGCATTTCAGAACCTTTCTCTTAATCGTATAACAAATTGTCATTAATGAAAATTATGGTTTTATGCTTTCTCGGTCTATTCTGAAAGCAACCGAACGGCGTAGGTACTCAAGATATTCGTCGTCACGGCACATTTCTTTGGTTCGGGTATCAGAAAGCTTTGCAACGGGTCTTCCGTTGATAAACTGAAGCTTGATAACAATATTCAGTGCAGTTTCGCAGGTATCGTTTGAGCAGAATGTGCCGATTCCGAAGGAAACCTTTGCTCTGTCCTTGAAATGCTCATAGAGAGCCTGAGCCTTGTCAAAGTTAAGATTATCGCTGAAAAGAAGAAGCTTCGTTCTCGGGTCAACGCCGTATTTCTCATAGTGCTTTATCATTTTTTCACCCCACTCAAAGGGGTCTCCGCTGTCATGACGAACGCCGGTGTAGTTATTCACCATTGAACGGTTGAAATCAAGCAGAAAGAGGTCTGTTGTGATCGTGTCGGTCAGAGCGGTTCCGTTATCGCCCTCGTATTCGTTATACCAGTCACGCATTGCGTAATGGTTGGTGTAGGCAAGGGGAATAGAGTCAATTCCCTGATACATCTGAACAAATTCATGAGCGTAGGTTCCGATTGGAGTGATATTATATTTCATGGCAAAATAAACATTTGAAGTGCCTACGCAGTTTTCGGTTTCCTTGCATAGTCTTCTGATAACAACATCCTCCCACTTGCGTGAAAGTCTTCTCCTGCAACCGAATTCGGCAAATTTGAATGTATATGTGCCATTGTTGAAGGCCTCAATTTTTCTGTTAAGCCTTTCCTCTGCTGAGCGAACGAGAACCTGATAGTCAAAATTCACTCTGAAATAAACCTCGTTGATGATTTCAAGAAGGTAAATTTCAAACTGCATTGCAGAGAAAAGAGGTCCGTTGACAACAACGGAAAGCTCACCCGTTTCTTCATTAAGCTCCGTTCTGACATATTCACGGATCGGATGCCATAATCTCAGAAATTCAACATAGTCGTTCTTGATAAATCTGATTGACCGCAGATAATCAAGCTCGCTCTTCGTGAATCGGAGCGAACAGAGATGGTCAATCTGCTCGTTGATTTCTTCAAACATTTCATGGGTGAAAACGATTCCCTCGCTGCGGCATTTGAAATAATATTCTCCGCAAAGGTCGGTGTGATTATGGAAAATGACCTGATCCATGTTGAATTTATAAAGGTCAGTGTCGAGCAGGGAAATGATAATAGGTTCAAGTTTCATAAAAAAATCCTTTCGGAAGTCAGATTTCGGGTTCGAATGCAGGCATAAGCTCAAGCTTGAAAAGATTGTTTCTGTGTCTGCGGTCTATATTTTCTTTCTTTTCTTTGTCGTCAATTTCGCCGGTGCGGATGTATCTGTCAAGCTCCGCATAGGTGAATCCGAGGTTTTCTTCATCGGTTTTTCCGCAAAGACCGTCAATAGGAACCTTGTCAACAAGCAAATCGGGCAGACCGAGAATTCTGCCTATCTGTTTCATTTCGGCAACGGTCAGGTGAGAGCAGGGGCTGAAATCTCCTGCCGCATCGCCGTATCTTGTTGAATAACCGACCCAGTCCTCCGAAAGATTGCAGGTGTTTGCAACTCTTCCGTTGTGGCTCTGTGCAACAGCATAGAGAGTTGCCATTCGAATTCTCGGCGGAATATTCGTAACGCTCTGTGCCGAAAGCTCAAAGGGCATTGCCTTTTTCATCCCGTCAACAGCATCCCTTATGTTGATTATATAATGCTTGATTTCAAGAGTGTCAACAAGAAGCTTTGCCATGTCAATATCGTGCTGTTCGCCGCAGGGCATGAGCACGCCGATAACCCTGTCTTTTCCGAGAGCTTCAACGCAGAGAGCTGCGACAATCGAGCTGTCTTTTCCTCCTGAAATTCCGACTATGGCATTGCAGTCTTTTCCGTTTTTTTCAAAGAAATCACGAATCCATTCAACGCATTCATTTTTTATTTTAAGAGCATCAAACATTTTTGTTCCCCCTCGGAGTTGTTTCAATTCTATATTCTACTCCGTTTTTTCGGATTTGTAAAGCAGTATTCTATGCAACATAGTGAACAACAAGGTGAAGATATAAATTTCGGATTTAAAATTCTTATTGATATTCCAAATGCGGATGCCTTTTTGAGTAAATGGCTTGACTTTTCGATAAAGAATTGATATAATGAAATAAATTCAGAAA
>DCII01000010.1 GCA_002315935.1 Ruminococcaceae bacterium UBA1730 | reverse complement strand
TCATTTCCCTATCGGAAAGTCAAGATAATTAAAAAACAAATCAGAAAAATCGCTTGCACCCTTCTTACGCTCTCGGAGCTTCCGGGTCTTCTTCATCGGCAGGGTCAGCTGTTGTCGGCTTGACTGCCGTTGTCTGTTCCCCTGAGTCCTGAGCCTCAGTTGCAGTAGCTTCCGTCTTCACTTCTTCAGTTGTTGCAGGAGCTTCCGTTGCAGGAGAAGTCGGAGCATCCGTTGCAGGTGCTTCGGTCACCTTTTCAGTTGAACGCTGAGTGCTCTTTGTTGTTTTCTTTTCTGTATATTTACGGGTGTTGCTCGTTTTCTTTTTGGTCGTTTCCTCGGTAGTGATTTCTGTTGTTGACTGCTCTTCGGTAGTGGTCAGACTCCATGTCGAAATCTCAGAAGCAGGAACAGTCGGAATATAGTTCTGATAGTTATATGTAGTTCCGACCTCTGTTGTTGAGATTTCATTTGAAGCCGCTTTCTTATCAAGCACCGTCTTGATAACTGCCGCCGCTCCGATAAGAACAAGAAGAGCCGCAAGAATAATAACAAGAATCTTGATTATCTTGGATTTGTCTTTTCCGTCTTCATACGCTCTTGCATCAGCGTTCGCATACGGCGAAACCGCATCCTCATCAAAAGGCGACTGATTTGCCTTATAGCTGTTTCTGTATTCTTCCTCGTAATCCGCATCTCTGTCGCCAACCATCTTTTCGGCAATCGGAGCAAAAACAGCGGTATCCTCAGCCTTAATAAATGCTGTCGTAACGGTAACATTGTCTTTTCCGCCGTTTTCAAGAGCTTTTCTGATGAGCTTGCCTGAAACATCCTGAGCACTTTCGCCCTTTGAAATAATATCGGCAATTTCCGCATCGGAAAGCATATCGGTCAGACCGTCACTGCAAAGCATAATTATATCGCCGTCATCAATATCATTGATAACACTGATATTCGGAGAAAGATTTGATTCCTCAGGGAAAACGCCGAGATGCTTCGTGAGCCTCTTGGCATCGGGAATACTGCTGATTTTTGCCTGCGGAGCTTCGCCTGCATCAACAATGCTCTGTGCATGAGTATGGTCAAAGCTTATCTGCTCAAGCATACCCTTTGAAAAATGATAAATTCTCGTGTCACCTATATTGACACAGATAACGCTACCCTTAACCGCATAGACTGCGGCAAGAGTTGTGCCCATTCTCGTTCCTCTTGCAGTAATTTCATTGCAGATTTTTTCGTTCGCTTCATCAAGGCTGTTTGAAATTGCAAAGCTGAAATCCTCGCCGCTCGCATAAATTTCCTTTGCATTCTTTGAAAGAGTTTCAACTGCAATCCCCGATGCAAGCTCTCCGAAGCTTTCGCCGCCCATGCCGTCGCAAACAACAAGATGAAACGGTTCGGACATTTTCTGAACGAACGCAGAACCTTTTTTGAGGTCGCCATTCGAGGTAAGTCTGCCGTTAAGGCTGTAATTATCTTCGTTTTCCTTGCGTACTCTGCCTGCATGAGTAACAGCACAGACGGTTGCACTTATTTTTTTCATAATAACCCCCGCAATTTGCTTGAATTATCAGTCAAGATCGCCGACTGATTTTGCCCAATCGTGATAAACTTCAAGTGATCTCATTCTTGCTTCGCCGAGATTGTGATTGCCTCTTGTGTACCAATTCATCTTTACGCCCTGAAGATTTACAAGATATTTTGCACTTGCATTGAATCCCGAATCAATGGCGTTATCAAGAAGAATAATATGCTGATGAGTGATTTTTGCCGCCTCAAGGTCGCCCTTTGCAAATTCATCCCACATCTTGACAAAAAGCTGAGTTCCACAGCTTGTGGGAGTTGCAACAACTCCTCTTGCACCTGCAAGATAAGCATCATAAAGAAGAGGAATATTCGCCTGAAGAACATTGCTTTCTCCCTGAACGGCAATTTTTTCTTTAATCATGTTCATATGGCAGGTTGTGTCCTTGATGCCTTTAATGCCGATTGAAACAAGCTTGCCGTAAACATTTGCATCCATAAGGTGAGGCTGCATTCCGGGGAACTCATAAAGAATAACGGGGAGTTTTGTTTCAGCCGCAAGAGCCGCAAGATAATCAAACTGCTCCTCGTGCTTATCGCACATTCCCTTTGTTACGAAAACAAGTCCTGAAACTCCTGCCTGCTCAAGAGCCTTCATTTCCTCAATCTGAGCATTGAAATCCGATTCAAGGTTGCCCGTTGCATAGATGGGAACTCCGTTTGAGTTCTTGACTGCAAGTCCTGCAAGCTTGATTCTTTCTTCAACCGAAAGGCTGGTCATTTCAGATGAACCGCAGTTTGCGAAAAGATGCTGAGGCTTCTTTGATGCCTGCCACGCAACATAGTTTTCGTAAGCTTTGAAGTCAATTGTTCTGTCCCAATTAAAGGGAGTAAGAAGGAGTGAATACACTCCGGCAAATTCATTGTAATTAGGCATAATTAAATACCCTCCCTAACATATTTTTTCATTTTGCATTATATATCATAACAAGAAAAAAA
>DCII01000008.1 GCA_002315935.1 Ruminococcaceae bacterium UBA1730 | reverse complement strand
AATCAAGTCCGTAAAGCTTCGGCTCAAAAGAAAGCTTTTTCATGCCCGGTTCAAGAATTTTCATTCCGCAGAACGCTGACGGAAGCTGATAAGCAACAGTTCCTCCCCACGCATGGGAATGGTCAAACGAATAACCGGGTTCGGGAGCAATCCAGCCCTCGGCAAGACCTTTATCGCATTCTTCAACAACCTTTTTCCATCTTTCAAGAAGCTTAAGACCGTATTTTCCGAATAAACCGAGTTTTCTGACTGCACAAATCATGTAATGCATGAAATACGGCTGAATATCCTGCATTTCATCGTTGAAAATTATTCTTTCCATAATGTCAACTGCAAGCTCTTCATCCGCAAGTCCGTAAAGACAAGCAAGTACATTCGGATATTTGGTGAAATATTTCTTCGCCGAATTTGTAGGCTCATATGTTTCATTCTTGAGATAAGGGTCACTCTTGCCGTCACAATAAAGCTTTTTCTCCTCATCAAAAAAATCACGGTTAAAAGCCTTTTTAAATTCAATCATTCTTGCTTTTATTTTCCTGCATTTTTCAGCTCTTCCAATCTGCGAATATACATAATCAGCCGCATTGAGAGCTTCATAATAGAAAGCATTCAGAACGGTCTGCCCGAGTGCCTTGGGAGGATGATGCATTGAATAACCGTCAACAACAGTCCAGTCAACAAACATGAAATCCGGAGGATATTCAATCAATCCGCTGTCTCCCATATATGAATCAAATCTGCGAAATAGAATGTCAAGACCGTCTTCACATTTTTCAAGAAGCGACTTATTGCCCGTAATCATATAAACATCACGGAGCATCTGAACCCATATCAGACTGTATGTTGTGTGAAACATTCTGCCACAGTTCGCCTTAAGCCAGTCGGCAGTTCTGATAACATCAAATTCGGCAAGACGCATATCGCCGAACATATAGAGTGTCATGAGTGCATCAATATAGTAGTCACCCGTGCAGGCAAGAAGCTCCTGATGCTTTGTGCTGTCAAGATGAATTGTTTGGCGGCATATTTTGAGAGTATGCTTGCAGACCTCATAAATTCTGTTGAAGCCTTCATCAGAGCAACTGAAGGAGCCTTCTTTTTCAACGGGATAATAGGTTGCAAGAAGCTTAAAGTCAACGGATACAGACTTGTTATCGGTGTTTTTTATACTGATTTTTGCATAGCCTATGCTGTGCATAACGAAAGAAAAATATTCCCCCGACCTGCCGAAAACGATTGATTCTTCGCCTGTTTTCTGGTTTTTCAGCTCATCGCTTTCAAATTCAATTCTGCATTTTCCGTCTGAAGCGAAAATCGGATATGCACCGTAAATCTTATCAATTTCAACAGCAAATTCCTTTTCTTCTCCTGCTTCAACGGTGAATTTTTCATTGCAAAGATATTCGGAATAAAGCATGGGTATCTCTGCTTTTTCGGCATTCCATATGTCACTGATGAATTTTGCAAAAGAAAATTCATCCTCGTCTGCAGTTGAATCAAAAGAAGTAAAACCGATATAATCCGTTTTCCTTCTGCAAAGCCATGATTCATCGGTTGAAACAGTCTGCTTTTCGCCGTCTTCAAATTCTATTTCAGCTTCAAGCATGAATCCTCCGTGATTTCGGGAATAATCGCAGACCTTATACGGCAAAAGTCTTACATCTGCGGAAAATTCAAGCTTATCTGAATTTACATCAATTTCATATTCATTCATATAATGCTTCGGGGCAGGTCTTTTGCAAAGAAAATCTCCGCCGGGAAGCACGGGACCCATTCCGATGAATTCACGATTCATGAAAAGATGAAAGAAATTATCCGCACTCACCCTCACATTAACCTTATTTATTATCTTTGCAAAAGAATATTCCTTCCTGAACTGTGCAACGCAATAGAGGAACTCTTTTCTTCTTTCTTCCGGAACGGAATTTTCATTTGAATAATTCAATTGATATTCCGGATATTTATTATTATCAAGCCAAATCCAGCTCATAAAAACGCCTCCCTTTTCATACATGAAATTGTATATCATTCAGCATAATTTTTCAAGTGTTTAACTAAGGAAACGCTGATTAAATCATCAAGCGAGACCGAAAAGATGCGGCGATGCATTTATTCGGCGTTTCCCTAAATATAGTTTTTTTCAAAAGATATTGATTTCCTGTTTTTCTATGATATAATAATAGCGAAAGCGAGTTGATATATAAAATGAAAAAAACATTTTTTTCGGTAGTTATCGGTTTGGTGATGATTCTTGCCTTCATGAATATTTCTGTCTTTGCCGCAGAGATTTCAGAAGTCACTGTTGATTATCCCAATGTTGCCGCATTGGTAAACGGCGTTAAGGACGATAAGCTTGATTCCACCAAGATTAAGGCTACCCTTGACGGCAAGGAGCTTAAAGTTTCTTCATCGGAAATAAAAAGCTCCTCAACAGAATGGATAATTCTTATCGACACTTCAAAATCAACCAAAACATATTTTGAAGCCGAAAAAGAAGCTGTTCTTTCGGTTTATAAATCGCTCGGCGAGAATGATAAGCTTTCTCTTTACACCTTTGATACTAAAATCGTTACCGTTCTCAACGGAAGCGAAAGCAAAGAGGATGCCGAAAAGAAAATCAAGGCTATTGCCTGCACGGGTCAGGACACCGTTTTTTATGAAGCAACCGAAAAGCTTGTTGCTCTCTCCGCCGAAAGCAAGTCGGAAAATGTTATTTCCGTAATTTTCAGCGATGGTGTTGACACAATCAGCTCCGATGCCGCTAAGAAGAGCATAAACGACAGCCTTGCAGGTGCAAAATATCCTGTCTACGGCTTCTACGCAGATTCTCTCAAGGCAGACACATCAAAAAAATTCAACGAGCTTCTTGCGAAGTCGAAGGGCGGAGCAAAGGCTTTCAGCGAAAAGAACGCCACCTCTCTCCTTTCGGAAAAGGCCGCACCCAAGAGGTTTATTATTTCAACAGTTGCTTCTTCCGACTTTGATGCGAAGGAAAATGCGGAATTAACCATTGACCTCGGAGACGGAAAAATCATTTCAAAATCCGTCAGCATTCCCGCATGGACAGCCGTTGAAGAAGCCTCCGCAGATGCATCGACAGTTAACACAACAGCAGCTCAGACAGCAGAATCAACAGCAAAAATTTCCTCTTCCGAAGAAAAGACTTCAATCCCCGTTATTCCCGTAATCGCCGTCGCACTTATTCTTGTGATTGCAATAATATTAATTCTTTCAAAGAAAAAGAAGTCAGATAAACCCGAAGAGGAAAAAGTCGAAAAGCTGTCTGAAAAAAATTCGGCAAAATCGGATAAGAAGTCCGAAAAGGCCGAAAATAAAGCTGACGAAAAAGCTGATAAGGTTGAAAACAAAGCTGATGAAAAAGCTAAAAAAGCCGAGGAAAAAGCATTGAAGGAAAAGAAGAAAAAGGACGAAGCTCAGTTTCAATTTTATTTCGTTGATAAGAAATAATATAGAAAGCACCTGAATAAAAAGCAGTATATCCGGAGCACTTGAAAAAGTCAGCTCCGGATTTTAAGGAAACGCTGATTAAATCGGCAAGCAAGATTTAATCAGCGTTTCCTTACATATTATTACAAAAAATCAGAAATTAACCAACTCTCTCGCTCTTTCCTGAACGAACCTCTCCAATGCTCTGACTCTTTTTGCGGGGAGGTTATAATTCTTATCCAAAGCGAATTTGAATGTTGCAATCTGTTTCAATTGTTTTTTCTGACGTTCAGTTATATATTCCTTTACAATTTCATCAAATGAAACATCAAAAGCGGAAAACCTTGTGTTCGCATATGCCTTCAGGTCATAAAAATCTGTTTTAACCGCATACGGGAACAAGCCAAGACCGTTATCAAAAATCGGGGCAAGAGACACAGGTTTGTTTGTTTTGGTATCAATAAGCAATCCGAAATTCCCCTGATGTCTGTCTGTATTGTAAATCAGTGCATCATAAACCATCATGTCAACAAAATCGTCATAAAATGATTCGCCCAAGGCTTTAAGATATTCCGCAACATCAACAACGGTTTTGAATTCTCCGAATTTCCAAATCGGAACATATGCAAATTCCTTGCTCGTAAAAAGTTCGCAAACAGAGCAAACACTCTTTTTCCAGCTCGAAAGGGTGTAGTCAACGCAGTTCAATCCCATAGCCTTTGCAATCTGAGCGGCATAAAATTCACAATAAGGTTCATTGCCGGTGTTTGAAGCACCTTCTGAGCCGCCTTTATAGAGGAGTATTTTGCCACTGATTTTTCTCCATCCTTTTCGGAGCATACCGTTTGTGGTAAATTCAGGGGAAGATGTAAATCCTTTAACTTTTATGCTTCCGTATCCAGTGTAGGCAATAAGAGAAATAACCTTTTTAAACTCATTGTCATACAGATTGTAATCTGCGAACAAGCCTTCAAAGCCTTCGCTCACGACCCAATAGCAGTCATTGAGGGACAGTCCCATACACACATTCAGTATTCCGATAATGTCATTTTCTGCCAGACTGAGTGAGGCAAGCAGTGCTTCAATGTAGCCTCTGTTCTTCGGAATAGTGCGACTGCGAAGCCATGACAGTATTCCATCGGAAGTAGTAGTTAATCCGATAGGCATAAGCTCTCTCTTGCTTTCATCACACCAAATTAACTTACACACGGTACCCTTAAGATTTTCTTTTTCAAGACTGAATTTGATAAGCGAAGTGTCAAAATGTCTGAGTTCATAAACCATGGTCGCACCCCCCTTTATATTGTTGTTTATTATAACCTTAATTTTATACAATTGTCAAATGGAAATTCTCACTGTTTGATAGATATATATTTTAAAATAGCAAGCTTCGTTGACAAATCGGTTAAAATCATCTATAATGGACACAATTCAAAAACTGCTGAAGCACTTATTGATGATGAATTTGAAATTTAATTCCACCTTCAAGAACAAGGTTGGTCAAATAATTGGTCTGCATTTTTTCGGAATGAGATTCAAATCATGCCAACATTGTTGATATACAATAATTTCCGTTCGTGGCGCAGTTGGATAACGCAGTGGATTCCGATTCCAAAGAGCGGGGGTTCGAATCCCCCCGAGCGGGCCATAAAAAAAGCACTTGCTTTTGCCGTGTGTTCTTAAGGACAGTTTCAAAAAACTTTAGAATACACGAGCAAAGCGAGACAAAGAGACACCCGATAGATTCGTAGAAATACGATTCTATCGGGTTTTCTTTGTTTGTATTGGGTGTTCTCACACATTCGTCTTTCATTATCTCTTTTGCTATAATAATGGCAGAAGGAGGCAGAAGCCAATGAAAAGTAAAAAATACATATTAGAACTCACGATTGCTGAGCACAAGCTGCTTATTGAACTTCTCAATTATGCACGGTCAGTATTTATTGACGAAGGCAAGCCGATAGAGGATGTCAACGAGTTGCTCGTAAAGGCGATGAAAGCAAAAACGAAACGGAGGAGGATATTTTGATGGAACAGATTATTCACGATGAGAAAAACGGGCTTGATTATCAGTTAGTCGGAGATTATTACTTACCTATGCTGAAAACACCGAGAGCACCGCAAATCGGGCGGTTCGGTCGTATGCACTACGATTACATTATAAAACATAAAAAGGCATTATTCAGCGGTTTATGGCTATCAGGCGAGATAAACAGTTACATAGAGAAAATCGACCGTGATGCCGAAGAAATGTTTTCTCAG
>DCII01000045.1:2471-2663 GCA_002315935.1 Ruminococcaceae bacterium UBA1730 | reverse complement strand
CGTTGACATCCTTTCCATAAGGCGGCGGTTCATCAAGGACACGGTATTTTCCACGAAGCCCAAGCACTATGCCTTGCACAGCACCACGGCCGATTTCATCATTGTCAAGATGAAGGCGGATTGTTCTGATTGTCGGATGCTCTTCAAGATATCTGACAAGTGCAACCGGAACCACATTTTCTCTCTTGGTTT
>DCII01000045.1:0-2246 GCA_002315935.1 Ruminococcaceae bacterium UBA1730 | reverse complement strand
GCTTTTCCGTCTCTGTCATATCCCATGAACAATGCACTATGAAAATCCGCTGTTTCAAAAAGCAGTTTATTTTCAATGCAATGTCTGATAATGATTGGATGAATTCCTCGTCCCCTTAAATACTGCTCGACCTTTTTAGTATCATCGGATAATTTCGGCATACAGAGTTCTTGAATCCTCTTCTCTTTCTGCGGATAAAAAACGGGCGGTTGAATAGCCGACCGTCCGAGTATTGCTTCTACCGCCTGAGGAAAAGATAATTCTTTGACCTTTATGAGATAATCAAGGGCTGAGACACCGCCTATGGCACGAGAAAACCAATACCACTTACCGTTGCTTATTTTGAGGGAATCGTGTTCTCTGGTGCAGTAATTATCTCCGTTCAAATGAACCAGATTCTGAGGTTCATAATTACGAAGATAAGTAAGCAGATCCATGTCTCTTGCTCGCAGAATATCTTCGGGAGCAAAATAAGCCATAGTCATCACCTCGCGTCCCTTTGTTCGCGGATAAAGTCAGCTCGAATTACGGCATTTGCCCGACACTCTATCGTGTCACGAATATTATCCATATAGTCGGATTCACGCTTTTCAAAATCCTTAAACACATCAGCCAGAGGACACGGCGATTTCAAGAGTGCCTTACACTGTTTGTCGGAGAGATCATACTCCTCAAGCGCAAGGACTATATCTTCACGCACGGTGTACTCATAACAATGATGCAGGATTTCATCGGGTGACTGCGTGAGTAGCCAATCCCTATACTTTTCCTGCTCTGCAAACATTTTTTGGTACAGAGCCGTATTCAGTTCTTCGTTTGTCATTTATCTTTCCTCCTTTTTAGGTTTTCTGGATGACTCGTTTGAATTTCAGAGGACTGTTTTCGATATACTCAGTAATCAAATGATTTTCGGCTTTTGTTTCCGGATATGCAGTAATCGAAATAGTCTTCTTATTCCAATCCAACGTATAAGTATCTGCTGCGACATTCGTAATATGATGCTCGGCGAGGAAGTCCCTAAACGCTTTCATGGCTTCAAGATTATCTGACATGATTACATTTACATAGGTTCTATCTTTTGAAAGTCTTTCGCTCACCAAGCAGGCGATAGAGCAGCCAACACCACCGGCAATGGCAACAATCAAGATTGCCCAGTTGTTATCCGCCGCAACTACTTTCTTTGTCAGCCAGAAATAAATGAAGTCGGATAGCACAACCGAAACTCCGGCAAGCAGCCACCGACTTCTTTGAATCAAAATTGTTTTAGTTGTGCTGAGTGCATTGTCAAAGACTTTTGCAAGAAACAGCACCGCGAAATAAATCAAACTACACATGCCATACAATTACCTCCTAAAATAGCAATAGCCGCAAAGTTTTTTACGCTTTGCGGCTATCCGTTTTATTTCATTATCTTCAAGAGAAGTTCTACAACATCCTCTGTCGGTTTACCTTGCTCAATGAGCTTATTACGAAAATCGAGCAGAGCAACCTTGGCGAGATGAACTTCTCCGGGGCTTAATTCAAGAATACGCTTTTCACTTTTACGACGGAACATAATTCACACCTCCGTTTTTTCTTCATTGTACTTAGAAATACGTTCCGTGTAAAATGTGCAAATTGATTTTTTAGCGTTCTCTATCATCCTTGCTTCGCTGCGGTTCTTCCTCGCTACGCTCACCGTCAACGATTTCATTTTCGTGCTTATCCAGATTCAGAAGTGCGTTTAATTCGTTCAGCCTTTCCGTTTTGGTTTTCAATTCGTCTTCCTGAGGGAAGGGCTTCTGAACCTCAACTTTTGCGTTTTCGAGCTGGACATGCGTATTATCAAGCTGTTCTTTACAAGCAGTCATCTTTTCCTCAAATGCCCCAAGAGCATTATCCAGTCGCTGAACATTACCGAAAATATCTGTACCAAGAGGAACTGTATGACGCAGTTCGTTTTTCAAAGTAATACGATACTCACGGCTATAAGCATCGAAGGACAGCTCCATATCAAAGCCTCGATATTCGCCGATATGAATCGGGTCGGGACTTTTCATTGACTTGCAAAGAGCAAGGATGCCTTCGCCGGCAGCTTTTTTATCGGTCACTGTGCCACCCGGCAAAATCATCGGAGAGAATCCATCTTCACCGGGAAGAGTATTTCTTTTCAGTTGGTCAATATCTGCCGCATATCCTTCGATACGCTGTTCCAGAGATTTGATTTTCTGCGGGAACTCTTTAAGGATTTGATCTTCCAATCCATA
>DCII01000042.1 GCA_002315935.1 Ruminococcaceae bacterium UBA1730 | reverse complement strand
TGTGTATTTCACACCAAAACAGACCGAAAAGATGCGACGACGCATTTATTCAGCGTTTTCTAAGAACACGACAGCCCCGAAAGCAGAAGCAAACGGGACTGTCTGTTTTTTATTGTTTACAACAAGGTTATTATTTTCCGAAATAAATTGCCGTGCAGACAGAGAGATATTTTCCGAGCGTTGACGAAATTTCATCAACGCCGCATTGAATATCTCCTGAAATCCAGTTCACGAGAGTTGACCTTGCACCGTTTGAAGCAAACGAAAGATAAATATCCGCCTCTCCCCTGCTTCTTCCCTCTTCAACAAGCCTATCAAGTGTTTTATCATAATAAATGTTAATAATTCTGCCGAGAAAATTATTTAGAATATTGGATTCCATAAGCATTCTGTAATATTCAATATCTCTTAGGATATAAATACAGATTTCTTTGATGAAATCTGCGGGATTTTCAACAATTGAATTTATTCCGATTTCATCAACAAAATCAATGAGCTTTTTTAGCTCCTCCTGCTCAATCTGCTCCGCAACCCCGTGCACATCAGGATAGTGAGCGTAGAAAGTGCCTCTGCTTATGTCAGCTTCTCTGATGATGTCTGAAACGGTGATTTTGCTCATTTCCTTTTCATGAAGAAGCTTCGCAAGTGCTTTTTTAATCAAATTTTTCGAACGGATAGAACTTCGGTATTCTGCTTTTGCCATTCCATTTTCTCCTTCTGTAAAATTTCCCTATATTAATTTAGTATAAATAAAAGTAAATGTCAACAATTAATTTGTAAATAATTAATTAATTTTGAATAAAAACCCAAAAATTATTGTTAAAATGAAAAAATATGTTATAATATTATTTGGATTTTTAGGAAACGCTGATTAAATCGGCAAGCAAGATTTTCGAGTTTCCATAAAGGGGTATTTTTATGAAGCTTGTTACTCAGACTGAACATTTAAGCCAAAGATTCGGCGATGAAACTGCCGTTGAAATAATTTGCAGAAGCGGATTTGACGGAATTGATTATTCCATGTTTGCAATGGAAAAGGATGATTGCCTTCTCAACACCACCGCTTATGAAAAGCACGCTCTGAATCTCAGAAGCATTGCAGAAGCCTGCGGAAAGACCTTTGAGCAGGCTCACGCCCCCTTCCCGACCTGCAAGGACGGAGACGAAAAATATAACCGGATGATGATGGAGCGTGTTAAGCGTTCAATCGAAATTGCAGGCATTCTCGATGCGAAAATAATAGTCGTTCATCCCGTTGCGTATAAGAAAAATCAGCTTGAAAAGAATATCGCCATGTATAAAGAGCTTGAAGAAGCGGCGAAAAAGAGCGGAGTTAAGATTGCTCTTGAAAATATGTGGGGTTGGAACGGAAAGAAAATAATCCCGAATGTTTGCAGCATTGCCGAGGATTTCAACAGGCATTTTGATTCCCTGAACAGCAAAAGCTTCACCTGCTGTCTTGACCTCGGTCATTGCGGACTTGTTGGCGAAAACGCCGCCGATATGATAAGAGATATGGGGCATAACAGGCTCGGTGCACTCCATGTTCACGATAACAACAATATCAACGATAACCACACTCTGCCTTACATAATGAACATGGATTGGGATGCAATTCTGATGGCTCTCGGTCAGATTGATTATTCAGGAAACTTCACCTATGAAGCGGATAATTTTCTTGCTCGTTTCCCCTCTGACCTCATGCCTGCCTGCGAAAAATTCATGCATGATGTCGGCAGAAGTATGATGAAAAAAATAGATTTTTACAGAGTGAAATGATGAATTGTTTTATTTGTCCCGTTTGCGGAGAAAAACTGAATGAAGAAGAAAAAATGTATCGCTGTCAAAGCGGTCATTGCTTCGACAAATCTAAATTCGACTATGTCAACCTGCTGATGTCGCAGAAATCCTCTGCCAAACGCCACGGAGACGACAGGTTAATGGTCAGAGCACGCAGAGATTTTCTATCAGAGAATTATTATGGCTTTCTGCGTGATTCGCTGTGTGAAATATGCGGAAAATATTTTGAAAACAGCTCATTCATTCTTGATGCAGGCTGCGGAGAATGCTGGTATTCATCGGGAATTCTCGAATATCTTATGTCAAGGAATATCAACGCAAATATTATCGGAATTGATATTTCCAAGGATGCTCTCGAATTTGCCTCAAAAAGAAAAAGCGGAATAAAAACCGCCGTTGCAAGCCTTTTCGCAATTCCGCTTGCCGATGAAAGCTGCAACGGAATTCTGAATATTTTTTCCCCCGAAGCATTCTCGGAATTTTCAAGAGTGCTGAAAAAAGGCGGCATTCTGATAAGAGTTATTCCGCTTGAAAACCACCTTCTTAATCTTAAAGCCGCAATCTATGATAAACCTTATCTAAACGAAATTCCTAATTCGCATATTGACGGCTTTGAGCTGATTGAAGAAAGAGAATTGAGAGAAACGATAACTCTGAAAAGCCATGAAGACCTCATGTCGCTCTTCATGATGACGCCGTATTATTACAAAACAGGAAAGTCCGACCAGCAAAAGCTTGAAAGCCTTGAGAGCTTTGAAACTCAAGCTGAATTCGGAATAAGAATATACAAAAAAAATACAGGAGAAAGAGAATGGAAAGACAGCCTAATTACAGATTTGCAACCGAAATCCCCGACCATATCATGATAAGCTTTTCTGACGATGCAAAAACAACTATGACCGTCACATGGAGATGCAACAAAGAAACCGAAAGCGGTTACATCGAATTTCATGAAGAGGGAGGAGAAATCCGCAGAGCGGATGCAATAGTCAAGCCGTTTAAAAGCGAGGTCAACACGAGCAACATTTTCTGGGCAAAGGCAACGGGACTTAAACCCGGCACAAGGTATTACTACACCTGCGGAAATGAGAAAATCCGTAGCGAGGAATATTGGTTTGACACCGAAGAAGAAAACCTCACCAAATTCAGATTTATTGCCATTTCCGACCATCAGAAGGATAACGACCATTATAATCCCGATTATTCGGCACTCAATAAATTTCTCAAAAAGGTGCTTGCAAAATATCCCGATGTCAGATTTATTTATACGGCAGGTGACAACACCAATTGCGGTCAGCATGAAATTCAATGGAATGCGATGTTCGATGGCATGAAGGGAATTATTGAGCATATTCCCTATATGATGACCTGCGGAAACCACGATAACAGAGGCTTTGAATTTTATTTTCCCGAAGAGAAAAACCGCTACTATGCAGAGCCTGCGGAATTCTTCAACACACAGCTTGAATATTCATATCCGAAAAACGGTCCCGAGGGCTGGCAGACGGAAAATTATTCGTTTGATTACGGCAATGCACATTTCGTTGTTTTCGGAGTCAACGAACCGGAGCTTGTCAACGAATGGGCAAGAAAGGATATTGATTCATCAAACAAAACATGGAAGCTCGGTTCATATCATTTTCCGATTTATTATGCGGGTCCGAACCTTGCGAATGACGATGCCTACCCCATGATGAGAGAATCAATGGAAAAGCTCGACATTCTCTTTGAGGGTCACGAGCATAATTTCTCGAGAAGCTTTCCGATAAAGAACGAAGAAATTTTCGACAGACCCTCGCAGGGACTTATCCACTATGAACTCGGTAACGGAAACGCCAATCCACCGGGAACGAAGACCTGTGACAAGGTTTGGCACGCATCATTCTATCCGCAGGAGGAGGAGGTCAGTGCATTCGCTCTTGTTGAGATTGACGGCAACAGAATGACACTCATCACTGAGCTTGATGACGGAAGAATTGCCGATGAATGCCTGATTGACAAGGACAAAGACGAAATCCGCCCCTATCGCATTGCTCCGATATTCGGACCGGGCAGAACAAGAATGTTCTATAAGGGCGTTGACCTCGGTCTCTGTGCTTCATCGCTTCCGCCGGAATGCGTCAACGGAACATGGTTTGTTGCATTTGCAACGGTTGTTTCGTTTATCGGCGGCGAAGTGCTCCGTGAAAAAGGAAAGGTAACGCTTGAGGTTTACCGCAGAAAAGCCGTTTTTACAGAGGGAAGCAGCATCGCAGAAACCGACAGAGGAAGCATTGACCTCGGCGAAAAGGTTTACAGAGGCAGAGAAGGTCAGCTGTATATTCCCGTTGACGGAGCCTGCAAGGCTTTCGGAATGAAATGGGCATATGCCGCAAGAAATAATTTCATCAGCATTGAATGTGAAAAGGAAGACCATCCTGTTCCCGTTCAGCCGTAAACAAAAAAGGATGTGACCAAATGAGCGAAGCAGTCAAAGAAAAGAATGCTTCTGCCGAAGCAGGACTCCATCTTGACAAAAAGTCCATTATCGGCATCTGCATTCTTCTAACCCTTATTCTCATTTTTGCAGGTGCACTTACTCAGCTTCTGCCGAGAGGAGAATATTACACCTACCCACTCAACACATACAGACTTTCAGACGGAGCAATAATTTCTCTGAACGATGCGGAGCAGACCTACAAGGTTGACGGAACCGGTAAGATTTCAGCCGAGGAATACCGGAACAGGCTGAAAAACGAATATGATGTTGCTATAGCTCCCGTTGATTCGCTTGACGGCTATGACATTGAAAACGCCGAAGACATAAGCGAAATGATTGTTCCCGACACATATCACAAGATTGATTTCAAAATGCCGCTTTGGAAAATTCCGCTTGCAATGGCTCTTGTTTTCGGCACCTCGGATGTTGTGACGGGCATCGGAATTATAGTTATCATCATTCTTATCGGCGGAACATTTTTAATTCTTGATGAACAGAATATTCTCAAATACATAATGGCGGTCATTATAAAGAAATTCGAGAAAAAGAAATATATTCTTCTCTGTACGGTAGTTTTCGTTTGTATGCTGTTAAGCTCAACAGCCGGCATTCTTGAAGAAAGCGTAACCCTCGTTCCCATCTGCTGTGCAATTTCGCTTGCTCTCGGCTGGGATTCGCTTGTTGGGCTGACAATCAGCCTTGTTTCAATCGCTTTCGGCTTCACCGCCGCAACCTTCAACCCCTTCAATGTTGTAACAGTTCAGAAGCTTGCGGGAATTCCGGTTTTTTCGGGTCTTTGGATGAGAATTATTATGTTTATTCTTGTCTATGCGGTTCTTGTTTCGTTTACGGTTATCTACGCTAAAGGGATTGAAAAGAATCCCGAAAAATCATATTGTTATGAAACAGACAAGGCTCTCAAGGAAAAATTCAGGCTCGATAACAGCCTTGAGCTTCTTACAAACAATAAAACCAAAAAGGCAACAAGAGCATTCGTGCTTTGCGTGAGCGGAGTTCTGTTGCTCGTTGTGATTGACTTTGCATTCAGCCTCGGCGGAATGCTTTCGCTCCCGGGAATGGGAATTCTCTTCACAGTCGGCGGACTTTCGGCAGGTTATATTTCGGGGGTCAGAGGAAAAGAGCTTTTCAACGGCTTTGCAAGAGGAGTTAAAACAATCGCTCCCGCAATTCCGATGATATTTTTCATTCTCGGAATCACATATATTCTGCGTGAAGGCATGATAGTTCACACCATTCTGAATTATGTCTATAACTTAATCGGCGGATTTTCGCCATACGGAGCAATTCTTCTGCTCTTTGCCTTCATTGTTATTCTTGAATTCTTCATCGGCTCGGGCACGGCAAAGGCATTTCTCATCATGCCCATTGTTGCTCCCCTCGCCCACCTTATCGGCATTTCGGGCAACTCGATTGTGCTGACCTTCTGCATGGGAGACGGCTTCACAAATCTGCTCTATCCAACAAGCGGAATAATGATAATCGCCATCGGTCTTGTGAATGTTTCTTATGGCAAATGGCTTAAATACACATGGAAGCTCTTTCTCGCCGAAGGACTTCTTGCGGTTGCGATTATGCACTTTGCCCTGTTTGTAAATTACACATAAAACCAAAAGAGCTTTAAGACTATCTGCAAAAACAGACAGAGCTTAAAGCTCTTTATCATTTATCAATTATTCTTCGGGATAATCAAGTCCGAAGGTATACTGCTTATCATATTCCATATTGGCACAGAAAAGGCAGCTTTTCTTTTCAAGGTTATAAATAACGCTCCAAAGGCTTGTTATCATATATCCTCTCTTATGCTTATAGAAAAGCTTAACCCTGTCAAGAATCTTCATTGCACGCTTTTCATCCATGATGTGATTTGTTTCGGCAAATTCCTCGGCAAGCCATTTTTCTCTTGTGAAGCCGAATGCCTTTTCGCAGGGAATGCCGGGAGTAGAATACTTGTTGACGAGATACTGATATTTATCCTCGGGATAAATAACCACCATTTCGTTATCAATATATTCAATAATTGCACTCTTGCCGCTTGCATCAGCGACCTGATAATGATAATTCGCAAAGAGAGAATCATGCATATCAAACCTTTTGAAAAGCTCAATAACCTCATCAACGGTTGCACATTTATCAAGAGCGGCACGGATGGCAACGGTTGTGATAATCGGCTTTTTGCCTGTTTCCTGCTTTGTCGGTTTAACCTTGATTTCAACAACCGCAATTGCAAGTCCCTTTTCGTTCATGCCGTCCATGCAGGCATAGGGAGCGATAAGAAGATGGTTTTTATTTTCTTTTTCGTCAGGCTTTTTGCCGTAGAGAACAACATCCGTTTCAGTTACGCCGATGCTTTTGTATCCGTTTTCGGGATTGGTCCAAACAACTATAGCGGGAGCTTCCTTGAAATCGAAGTTACGAGCCAAAATATGGTTGCCGCCTTCGGTGTGGGCATTGAAGGTTGTGCAGGCAAAATCACCGGTGCTCATTTTTATATCGTTCTTGTTTGCCTTGAAATGCTTCTGCATAATCGAAGCAAGCTCGCCGACACTCTTAACACCCTTTTCAAGAAGCATATCAAGAGCATAATCATTCTCATACTTGAGAAGAAAAATATTATTATCGAGTTTTCTGAATTTGCCTTTTAAGAGTTTTTCCATCAAATTCTCTCCTTTTAATCACATAAACTTTATTTATCAAGATTAACAGTTACATCATATTTTGTGAGCCATGTGCCTGCACCGAAGTTTCTTGCACGAAGGAGAACCTTGCCCTCATATGCTTCGATAACCCAACCACAGCCGTTTGCCATGTGAGCACCTCTGATAACATCGGGATTTGCAAAGCACGGAAGATTGATAAGCGTGATGTTGTTGCCGTTATCATTCTTCATATATTCAACGGAAGCGTAGTCAACAATAGTGCTGTTGCCTTCGTTCTTGAAGCCTGCATGGATGTGACCGCTGAGATAGAAAACATTATCGTATTTCTTGAGGATTGCAACAACCTTGTCGCTCTGCTCTCCGATGCCGCCCTCGTCAGCGGGGTCTTCCTTGTCAAGTCCCCAGTTATAGGGCAGACCGTGAGTGCCATTGATTGGCTGATGGAAGAAAACAAAGATGGGAAGACCTGTTCTCGAAGCCTTTTCCATTTCGCCTGCAAACCATTCAAGCTGGGTGTCGCTGACATATGCACAGGTGCTGTCATATTCCGAACCGAGGCAGATGAAATAATAGCCGTTAACTATGTCGGAATAATACATATTCTGAATATCCCTGCCGCTGATGCTCTTGTTATACTTTATGAAAGTCGGCAGAACGCCGTCTTCGGGATTTTCAAAATCGTCTCTGTTCGGTCCCCATGTGTCGTGGTTGCCGGCAATGACAAAAAGTCTGTCTGAAATATCATGATTTGCAACAGAATTTGCAAAAATATCCCACTGACCGATATAGCCGTGATTTGTTATATCGCCGACAAAGGTAACTGCATCAAGGCGGTCAACCGCCTTATCCATATCCATGAATCCAAGCCCAAGCATACCGTCTGAAATGAAGCTGGCTTTTTCATCAAGGTGAATATCCGAAATAGCCGCAAAGCTCAGCTTGCATCCACCCTCGGCATCCTTGATTTCCTCAGTCTTTTTGCCGAGGAAGAAATTGAGCGGAGTTGAAAGGAACATAATAACCGCAAGCATTGCACTTACGCATTTTGCAAGAACAACTGTGAACATACCAATACCCTGCTTTCATATTTGATATTTGAATTTTACCATATATTATTTTTTAAATCAAGAAGATATTTTTCTTGCCGATTTAATCAGCGTTTCCCAAGAATACCATCAGCCTTTTCAATAATCATAACATTGCTTTCGTTATCGCTGATTTCAGCTTCTCTGACATAATTCAGATTGATGGTATATTTATCGGAAAGATTATTGATGAATTTATTACCTCGGATAATTATCCTTTCGTGAACCGCTTTCTTTGAATTTTTGTCAAGCACAACAGGCTCATAGCGGATAACATCGCATCCCTTTTCCGCTTCTACTGCTCCGCAGTCAACAACGGTGTTGCCTTCAAAAAGAATATTTCCGCTTCTGCCCGATTCAAACCAAAAATTCGCATCATCGGCAACGCAGATAACGGGAGCACCCATATATCTGAATGTGTTATTTTTTATCACAACATCCTTCCTCGTTGTGCAGAGAATAGCCCTCGAAGGAATTCTTTCAAAAACATTTCCCTCAACATAAAGCGATGCTGTTCTTGTGACATTTTCAACAACATCATTCTCCGCAAAATCAATATCGGGAATGAAATCAACCTCAATTTCAAAATCGGTGTTGCTGATTTTTCTGCAATTCTTCACCCTTGCACAGGCGTAAGGAACAAGAGCATTTCCCGAAACATATTCAATTTCATCGCCCTCGGAATACGGATTGAAGCCCCATGATTCCGGGTGACTGTAACGCATGAGCAGAGTATTGTTTTCTCTGTTGACCGAAACAATTTTCAGATGGGTTCCGTGAATGTTGATTATATCATCATGTGCACCCGTTGCCTTGCAGTTCACCACCTTGATTTCACCGCTGCAACCTGAAAAATGGAAGAAATCCGCATCCGAGGTTATCGTTCTGCCCTCGGCAGGAGTGAGGTCAAGATTGCGGTAGGTTATGTTACGGCTGTTCTGTGCAAGAATGCCGAAGCCGTTCATTGATTTGACTCTAATATTCTCAAGAAGAATATTCTCGCTTTCATCGGAAGCTCCGCCAATCTGAAATCTGATGATACATCTTGTTGAAACAACAGTTCCCTCGGGAATGAGCTTTTCCTTGTCTCTGAGTTCAACACGCAGAGTATTTTTATCAATCACATCAATATGCACAATGTCGGGAAATCCGCCTCTGCTTTCCCCTTCTCCTCGTACCATGTAGTTAACAATTCCCGTTTCGGGATTCAGAGCATTCGAAAGCACCTTCGGTCCTTTATACGGAATTTCCCAATAAGGTTTTCCGCTGAAATCATTCTCCGAATGCCAGTAAATCATATTGCCGTCAATGCGATAAAGATATTCATCATTGATTTTCAGAGTTGCACTTCCCTTTCGGCATTCCGTTACCGTGTATTCGGTCATGGTCGGTCTGAAATGGTCAATGGTGAGATTCTTCATCACAATGTTTCTGCATCTCTTAAAGATGAACGGTGTCATAATTCCGTGAATCATTATCGTTGCACCGTTGCCGTCAATCGTAATGTTATTTTTTTCCTCAAGATAAATTCCGCAAAATCTTTCTCCCTCGGGATTTTCCTCCTGATTTGCGGTGTTGCTGAAAAACAGATTTTTCAGATGGAAGCTGTCTTCGGGTGCAATTTCGTAGATTTTGTTTTTCTCGAGTGTAATAATATCGCCGTCAGAAACGGCTGAAAAAATTTCCGATAAATCGTTCATACTCAACCTCCAAAGCATTCAAAGAATCTGTCTCTGATAAGCTTCTGCCTTTTCTTGGCAAATTCTTTATTTTCGCCCTTGACGGAAAAATAAAGCTTGAGCTTCGGTTCTGTTCCCGAGGGTCTGACTGCCGCCCACGAGCCGTCATCAAAGCAATAGCGAAGAACATTTTCCTTCGGAAGTCCGTTTATTCCGTTTGAATAATCCTCAAATTCTCTGACATCATCAAAAAGAGATTTGCCGATTTTTCTCAAATCCTCCATAGAGGATTTAATCCTTTCCGCTCCCTCTCTGCCCTTGAGAACTATTGTTTCAAGGCAATCAAAATAATAACCGTATTCGGCATATATTTCATTGAGTGCATCAACAAGAGTTTTGCCGTTGTTCTTATAGTATGCCGCCATTTCTGCAATCAGCATTGAAGCGGAAACGGCATCCTTGTCCCTCGAATTGTCGCCTGCAAGATAGCCGTAGCTCTCTTCGTAGCCAAAGAGATAGCTCTGACTTCCGTCAGCCTCCCATTCACAGATTTTTTCGCCGATATACTTAAATCCCGTCAGAGTCTGAAAAACCTTAACGCCGTGCTTTTCAGCTATTACCGCTCCGATTTCGCTTGTTACAATGGTTTTAACCACTGCCGCATTTTCGGGAATATTCTTCTTCATTTTAAAGATGAAATCCATCAGCAATGCACCCGTCTGATTGCCCGTCAGAAGAACAAAGCCATTATCGGTCTTAACACCGACACCGACTCTGTCGCAGTCCGGGTCTGTTCCGATAACAATATCGGCGTTCTCCCTTTCTGCCTGCTCAAGAGCGATATTGAGAGCATCCTTTTCCTCGGGATTGGGCGAACGGACCGTTGAAAAATCTCCGTCGGGTTCTCTCTGCGAACGAACAACCGAAAGATTCCTTCCTTCAAGAATTTTCCGAACCGGAATATTGCCTGTTCCGTGAAGCGGAGTATATACTATCTTTACATCGCTTTTTTCGTTATAAAGCGAAAGCTTTTTTATTTCATCAAGGAACGCATCAAGAGTTTCTTTTCCGATAACCGCAATCATTCCGCTTTTCATCGCTTCAACCTCGTCTGCCATCGGAATTTTTTCAATCTCCTTAACGGCATTGACATAACCGATAACCTTATCGGCATATTTCGGCACAAGCTGACAGCCGTTTTTGTCATAGACCTTATATCCGTTATATTCCTTAGGATTATGGCTTGCGGTTATGACTATTCCTGCCGTGCAATGATGATACCTTACCGCAAACGAAAGCACGGGAGTCGGCATAAGATTGAGAAAAAGAAAAACTTTTATCCCCTGTGCAGCAAGCACCCTTGCGGCAGTAAGAGCAAAAAACGCAGAATTATTTCTTGAATCATAAGCAATTGCAACGGATTTTTCTCCGCAAAATTCGCAATTCAGATAATCCGCAAGTCCCTTAGTTGCCTTTGCAACGGTGTATTTATTCATTCGGTTCGGACCCGCTCCCATAATACCACGCAGACCGCCCGTTCCGAATTCAAGCTCTTTATAGAATCTGTCATCAATTTCGGCTTTATCTGTTATCGCCTCAAGCTCTGCCCTTGTTTCTTCGTCAAAGGTCAGCCATTTTTCAAATTCGGTCATATAATCGCCTCCATATTGATTATATCATTATTGTGCAAAACAGGCAATATGTTCCTGCATAAAATAAACCGCCGTTCATCGAACAGCGGTTGAATATGATTATATGTGATTTGACCTGACAATCTTGAGAGTTGTTGTTTTTTCAAATTCGGTGTCACGCACCTTGATTTTCTGAACTCTCTTGAATGACGGGAAACTATCATTGACCTTGCCGACTTCATCCTTGAGATGAGCACGGGCATCGGGATATTCCTCTTCGTTGAGGAAAAATTCTGCTGTTATGCGGTCATTTTCCTGATAAACAAGAACCTCCTGAACAAAATCAATGCATCTGAGCCGGTCTTCAATTTCTTCGGGAGAAACATTCTTGCCGTTTGAGGTGACGATAAGATTTTTTTTGCGTCCCTTGAAGAAAAGGAAACCGTCTTCATCAATGTATCCGTAGTCACCGCTCTTGAACCAATCGCCGTCAAAAACTGCGGCAGTTGCTTCGGGATCGTTATAATAACCCTTCATAACATTTGTACCACGGATAAACACTTCACCTACGCCGTCTTCATCGGGGTCATTGATTTTTATTTCATTGCAGGGCATCGGAATTCCGACCGAACCCGGCTTGAACTTATATCTTCTGTTGCAGGTAACGGCAGGAGAGCATTCGGTAAGGCCGTAACCCGAAAGAATATGAATGCCGAAATCATACATTCCCTGCTCATATCTCGGGTCAACATATGCACCGCCGCAGAATATGAATTCAAGCTCACCGCCAAGGCTATCAATAATTGTTTTGAAGATTTTACGGCGTTTGTCAATGCCGAGCTTCATAAGAAATCTGCTGATTTTAAGACCTTTTTTAAGAGCTTCTTCCTTGCCTGTTTTTCTCGCTGTTCTCCAAATTCTGTCATAAATTGTTTCAACAACGAGAGGAACCGCCGAAAAATTCTGCGGATGATATTTTTTTATGTCTGCACCGATGTCCTTGAGAGAATCGCAGATATAACCCCATTCGGCATACAGATAGCCGGTGAAAAGAGCACCGACCCAGCAGAATGTGTGATTGAGCGGAAGAAATCCGAGAGCGTGCGAACCCGAATTGACGCAGGATGATGTAACAGCATTTGAGGTGATATTGAAATGAGTCAGCATAACGCCCTTGCTCTTGCCTGTTGTGCCTGATGTGTAAACAATGGCGGCAAGGTCATCGGGCTTAACCTCTGCATCAAGGCAATCCCTGTTTCCGTTTTTAATTGCTTCTCTGCCGATTTCCTTATATTTCGGGAAATCGGGAATATAGAAATAAGCCTTAACGGGATTTTCGGGATTCTTTTTGAGCGATTCAACAAAATGAGAAGTCTTTTTCGTATAGATAACGCCGTCACAGCCGCAACGGATAATCTGGTCAACAATATCATCATCGGGGAGCTTAATATCCATAGGAACGGATATATTGTCACCTATGAGAGTTGCATAATACGAAATAATCCATTCATAAGAATTTTCGGCGATAAGGCAGATTTTTTTCTTGCCGTTCATGCCCTGAAGATAATAGTATGTGCCGAGAGCAGTCTGCTCATCCCACGACTGATTGAAGGAACGCTCCTCCTCCTGCTTCTGACTGTTGAGGAAGACAAAGTGTCTCTTATCTCCGCCTTTTTTTGTTCCGTATTCAATTATCTCACGAAGAGTACTGATGTCCTTGATTTCGTCAATATGCTCCTGAGAAGGCATACCGACGGGAAGTTTTTTGCTCATTTTCAATACTGCAACTTATTTTTCAGCTGCTTTCTCCTCAATTACTTTGATAACATCGCCGACAGTGAAGCAAGCGGCAAGCTGACGGTCCGAAAGGTCAATGCCGTAAGCTGTTTCGAGCGAAACCGCAAAGTTGATAACGTCAAATGAATTCATGCCGAGATCATTTCTGATGTCGGTGCTTTCCGTGATTTTGTCAGCATCTGCTTCAACGAATTCACAGATTATTGCTTTGATTTCTTCCAACATAATTTTATACCTCTTATCAAAGTTTGTCCCAGATTTCTCCGATTGTCATATCGGGGTCGGAACAACCCATTTTTAACGCTTTAACAGTATTGTCATGCAGAGCATTGATGTTATCCGCACTGATTTGGTTAGTTCTGTAAAGATACGCAAATTTCAGAGAATCGTTTCTTGAATCCTTCATTGCATATGTATAAAGCGGCATAACATATCTGCCCATACTGTATCCGTTGAACTCATACTCCCAGCCGTTCATCGTGTCCTTTTCAAGAGGAAACCAAGAGAACATCATTGATGTTGCACCATCGGCAAGCGAATAGTTATACATCGTGTTTTCGATATTTCTCCACTTAACGAACGGATAATCCTGATGTCTGAAAATCGAATGCTGAAGCTCCTGAATTTTATTGACGGCTTCTTCAAATGTCAGCTCTCTCGGAAGAACTATTCTCCACGGGAGAGTGTTGGTAAACGAACCGCCGCATCTCTTATCCGAAAGAGTTTTTCTTCTTGTGCAGAGAGTGATGAAATAAGTATCAATGATTCCGTTATTGATTTCTGCATTGAGCTTTGCAAGATGAAGTCTCATTCCGAGCTGAACAAGGCATTCGGGAGAAACCTTGGATTCATTGAGATATTTAAGAATTATTTCGCCGTCTTCCTTGGAAATAGGTCTTTTGATAAGCTCAGCCTTATCATGAATCGGGTCAAAATTGGGGAGAACACGAAGATTGGGATTTTTCTTTTTTATTCTTGCCCGCTTGAGAAGCTCGGGACCGTGAACGCCGTTGAAGAGCGGCTCTCCGTCATCTCTGAAATATTTTTCATAGAATGCTATATCCGCTTCAACTCTTGCAGGTGTGTTGAGATAGGCATTTTCTTTCTGAACAGCATCTTCATATTTTGCAAGCGGCTTCGGAAGCTCCTTGCCCTGTGCAAGATGGTCATAGCAGGCGAAAAGGTCTGCGAAGAAGATGAAGACCGCCGCCGCATCCATAGCAAGATGGGTTACATTGATATAAACACCCTGTCTGCCGTCAAAAGTATTAAAGAAATAAACTCTGAAGATTTCGCCCTTCATATGATGAATGGGCCTGCCTGCATCTGCATTGAGAAATGCTTCCTGCTCCTCCTTGGTTTTAAAGGTCATAACAGGCACATTTTCAACCTTGAATTCATCAAGAAATGTCTCGTAGTATTTTCCGCCCTTTTTCTTAAAACGGAGTCTCATGCAGTCGTTTCTCTCAATTTCAAGATTAAGTGCATTTTTCATTATATCAAAGTTTACCTGTTTTGTAAAGACCACAGACGCAGGAATTTGAATAACCTGTTTATGAAAAAAGCTATATTTAAGCATAACATTAATCATATCCTGTGCAGGGGTTATCTCATAATACTTTTTTTCGCTCATAATGTGTTTGCCTTTCTCTTGATTTTACCGCTTCCGGTTCTTTCGAGAGGAGTTTTGAGAACATTGACCTTTGCAATTGTATGAGAAGCTTTTGACTCCTTGTTGAGCTCCTTGACGATGGAAATAATAACCTCTTCGGGATTTTCAATCTTGTTATCCTCAAAATACTGATAGTTGGGATAAATATCCGCAACAATCATATCCTTTTCCGCATAAACAAGAACCTCATTGATGCTTTCAATATCGTTGAATTTCTTTTCAATTGCTTCGGGAGAAACATTTTCGCCGCTTGAAAGAATTATGAGATTTTTGAGTCTGCCCGTGATGAAAAGCTCCTCCTTTTCGGCAAGATAGCCGATGTCGCCCGTGCGGAGCCATCCATCCTCCGTGAACATTTCTTTTGTTTCTTCGGGCATTTTGTAATATCCGAGCATAACCGAGGGAGTTTTAAGCTGAATTTCACCGCCCTGAATTCTTACATCGCAGATGTCGATAACTCTGCCGACAGAATCAAGAGAGCAGAAATAGTCGGGAATTGTAATTCTGCATCCCGCTTCCGACATACCGTAGCCCTGGCGGAGATAGATGCCGTAATTTTCATATTCAACGCAGAGCTCAGGAGGAAGATAAGCTCCGCCGCTGAGCAGCCACTTGATATTCTTACCGTAAACCGCTTCCGCAGCCTGCCTCGGAGTGAAGGAAGGATTCTTTGCATGAACCGCCTTGATAGCACGCAGAAGAGTCTGAGCAATCATGGGAACGATTCTGATAACAGTCGGCTGAAAAGCAAGGAGGTTTCTTGTCAAATCCTTCATATTGCCGTTGAGAGCGATTGTAAGACCTTCTTCAAGGTTCTTTACATAGTCGCCAGAGAAGCAGAAAACATGATACATGGGAAGGACAGAAAGATTAATATCCTCCGATGACAGATACGAAACATAGTCTGTGCACATTGTGTTTGCAACGAAGCTTCTCGTTGAATGCATAACGCCCTTCTTGACGCCTGTTGTGCCCGATGTAAAGATGATGAGTGCAAGAGCATCCATATCAACCTCATAATCGGAAAGAGAAGCGTATTCGGAATTTTCGGAATACTTTGTGATAATGTTATTGAAAACGGATTTATCAGTCATATGAACGGGTGAAAATCTGATTCCCGTGTTATTGATGATTTCATCGACCTTGTCGCAGAGCATTGAATCATGAACGATAAGGTCAATATCGGCTCTCTTGAAAAGATTAGATGCCTCCGAAGCTGAAATATCGGGGGCAAACGGAACCATAACATTTCCGCTGATAAGGCAGGCTGTTGCAAAGACAATATATTCGTATGATGTGCCGCCGCAAAGAGCAATATGAAGAGGCTTCTTCGAAATAGCTCTTAAGTAACGGCAGACTGCAAGGCTGTCTTCTCTGACCTTTTTAAAACTTTTTTCAATAATAACATTATTTTCAAAATACTCAATAAATGTTTTTTCGTTATGCTTTTCAACTGCGTTGTCAAGCAATTCTCTGATTGAAGGAACTGTAATCTCTCTCATGTCTTTTACCTTTCTTTTGTTGTATTTTTTCAGTACACCTCGGAAGTATATCAAATAATACTGTTTAAACAATGGACAAAACATATAAAATGTTTAAAAACACAAAATTATTCAGACAAAACAACCAAATTGTATAAAAGCTGAGTCCAATGTATAATATTACCTATTATATAAGTGTGTTGAAAATCGAATTCTGTTGCATAAATAAAGAAAAGGTGTCTTCTTTCCGAACCACATCTGATTCGGAAAAAAGACACAAAATTTCAGCATTATTTAAGTCTGTCGGCAATAATGCCCTTGACTGTTTCAATAACCTTGTCAAGCTCAACCTTAAGGCTGATTTCCTTATCTCTTGTGACGATTTCGCAAACGCCCTCCTTGAGATTTCTGGGGCTGACAATAACTCTGACGGGAACGCCGAGAAGGTCTGCATCGGAGAACATTGCACCGGGTCTGATGTTTCTGTCATCATAGATAACTTCCATCTTATCTGCAAGCATTTGCTCATAGAACTTATCGGAAACGGCTTTGCATTCTTCATCGTCTGCTCTTAAGCAACAGAGCTGAACCTGCCAGGGAGCAATGCTCATCGGCCAGATTGGTCCGTAGTCATCATGATGAACCTCGCAGACAGAAGCGGCAAGTCTGCCGACGCCGATGCCGTAGCAGCCCATGATGGGATAATGAAGATTTCCCTCGCTGTCAAGATACTGCATACCCATTGACTTTGTGTATTTTGTGCCGAGCTGGAAGATGTTGCCGACCTCGATACCTCTTGAAATCGAGATTGAATGCTTTCCGCATTTCGGACAGATACCGCCTTCGATTATCTTTGCAAGGTCAAGATATTCAACCTCGCCGATGTCACGGCTGATGTCAAGACCCGTGTAATGGTAATCAACCTTGTTTGCACCGCAGCAGAGATTATTTGTATTTTCAAGTGACTTATCATAAAGGATTGTGAATTTATTCGTGTCAAGACCAACGGGACCGATAAAGCCTGCGTTGAGTCCGCATTCCTCTGTTATAACTGCAGGATGGATGTTTTCGCCGAGATAGTTAGTGAGCTTTGTTTCGTTGACATCAAGGTCACCACGGATGAACACAACAACATATTCATCGGTCATATTCTTCTGATAAACAACCGCCTTGCAGGAATCAACAACATCCGCCTTGAGGAATGTGCAGACTTCTTCAATCGTGTGCATATCCGGAGTGTTGACAAGCTCAAGAGCCTTTGCATCCTCATGCTTTTTATTCTCAATAATGCTTTCGGCGGCTTCCATATTTGCTCTGTAATCGCAGTCCTTGCATATGGCGATTGAATCCTCGCCGATAGCCGTGAGAAGCATATATTCATGCGAAATGCTTCCGCCCATCATGCCTGAATCGGACTGAACGGTAACAACCTCGGGGATGCCGCAACGGGCAAAAATCCTGTTATACGCATCATAGCAGACAGCGTAATATCTCTCAAGGTCCTCCTGAGAGGTGTGGAAGGAATAAGCATCCTTCATTGTGAATTCACGGACTCTGATAAGACCTGCTCTGGGTCTTGCTTCGTCACGGAATTTTGTCTGAATCTGATAAATCATGAATGGATATTTCGTGTAGCTGTTTGCATAGTCTCTGACAAGCTGAACAGCGGCTTCCTCATGGGTCATGCCGAGAACCATGGGAATATCGTTTCTGTCCTTAAAACGGAGAAGCTCGCTTCCGATGCTGTCATATCTGCCTGATTCAGCCCAGAGAGAGCCGGGCATAACAACAGGGAACTGAACCTCCTGACCTTCAATCGCATCCATTTCTTCACGGATGATGTTTTCAATTTTCTTCGTAACTCTGCGAAGGGGCATAAATGATGAATAAATGCCGTTTGCAACACCCTTCATGTATCCGCCACGGAGCATCAGTGCATGGCTGTCAACAACGCAGTCCGAGGGCTTTTCCTTGAATCTTTCTCCGACGAGCTTATCAATTTTCATTAAAACCGACCTCTTATCTGTTTCAAAAATATACGCAGAATATTTTACATTACATATAGGAAAAAGTCAAGTTTTCATTTTGGCAAATTACGAGCTTGTAAAAAATTTATGTAAACTATTTCAACGGAGAATAAAATGTGATAAGATTAAGGGGAAGGGGGTATCGCCATGTATGTTGTAACAAGCAAGCAGATGTACGGTGCGGAATGCAATGCCGTTAAACGGGGAACAAGCTTTTCCCAGCTCATGGAAAACGCCGGCGAAGCCTGTGCAGGCATCATCAGAAAACAGTTTGAAATCAACAGACAGAATCTCAAAAATGTTGCGATCATATGCGGAAAGGGCAAAAACGGCGGTGACGGCTTTGTTGTTGCCCGTCTTCTTCGTGAAACCGGATGCAATGTTGCGGTTATTCTCGCCTGCGGCGAACCTCAGGCAAGGGATGCAATTGATAATTTTCTTCTTCTCGAAGCCGCCGGAATAGAAGTGCTTTCCTATGAAAACGGCATATCTCCTATTCTGCCGACATTGAGAAATGCGGATATTATTGTTGATGCTGTTTTCGGAACAGGCTTTTCGGGAGTTCTCGATTATAATCTCACCCAGCTTGCAAAAACGGTTAATTCGCTTTCGGCAAAAAAGGTTGCAATTGATGTTCCGAGCGGTTCGAATTGCGACACGGCAGTTGTTGCAGGATCGGTTTTCAAAGCCGACATCACCATTGCAATTTCGGCATATAAACCTATTCACATCCTGAAGCCCGACTGCATTTACTGTGGAAAAACAATCATTGCCGACATTGGCATAACCGATGACGATTTCACAAAGCTTGACAGCGTTGTCTGCACCACCTGCAACGCATCGGACATAAAGAGAATGCTTCCGAAAAGAAGAAGCGTTTCAAATAAAGGCACATACGGTCACGCTCTCTGCGTCTGCGGAAGCATGAGAATGGTCGGAGCGGCAAAGCTCGCCGTCGGCGGAGCATTGCGAACGGGAGCGGGTCTTGTTACCGCCGCTTTTCCGCAGAGCATTTATCCGGCTCTTGCACCGTGCTTCACGGAGCCTCTGCTCATGCCGCTTGAAGCAAATTTCGAAGGAACATTTGCAGTTGCGGCTTCGGGAAGTGCATACGAAGCATCAAAAAAAGCTACCGCTGCTCTTATCGGCTGCGGAATCGGAATTAACAAAGACACCGTCAAAATGTTCACAACGCTTATCAGAGAATTAAAAATTCCGACTGTTATTGATGCAGACGGAATAAATATCTTAAGCAACAATATAGATATACTGAAAGAGGTTTCGGTGCCGCTTGTTCTGACCCCTCATCCGGGCGAAATGAGCAGACTTTGCAAAAAGAGCATTCCCGATATTGTTGCGAATCCGATTTCAACCGCCTTTGATTTTGCGGTTGAGCATAAGCTTGTTGTTGCTCTCAAAACCGCCAACACGGTTGTCTGCGACGGCAAAAGCAGAAGAATTTACATAAATCCGACAGGCAACGATGGTCTTGCAAGAGGCGGAAGCGGAGACCTTCTTGCAGGAATGGTTGTTTCATTCATTGCACAGGGAATGCCTACGTTTGAAGCAACGGTTGCGTCTGTTTATCTTCACGGACTTGCCGCAGATGCAGTTGCAGAGCTTTCCTCAAAGCGTGGAATGCTCCCAACCGATGTTTTGAATTATCTGCCGAAGCTTTTTTCAAAATTTGAATAATGCGGTGATAATTTGAAAAAGCTTTTCTCCGGTCTTCTCATCATTTCGTTTCTGATTCTTTGCGGATGCTCCGAAAGGAAGCCCTCTGCCCCTGCCCCGATTTCTTCTGACTATTCCGCAAGAATGCATATTTCGTGCGGTTCGAACGAATACGGAGCGGAATTTTTCGGCACGGACAGAATGAAAATCATTTCTCCCAAAGCACTTTCGTTTCTTGAATTCAGAATGGAAAACAACACGGTTATTGCCCAATACGGCAGTCGGATTATTTCTGATGAACAGAGCACGGTTCCGCTCAAGGACCTTTTTATCTCTGTTTCAGCCATGTTGAAATCAATCGGGTCAGCCGATTATATTTTCGGCGAAAACACTATCACCTATTCGGCAAGCGGATGCACCTTAATTCTCGATTCCGAAAGCGGACTTCCGAAAAGCTTTATCGGGAACGGATACACAATTGAATTTCTGTGAAAAAACGGGGAATGCTTTTTGCGGCATTCCCCGTTTGATATTCAAATATTCAGATGGTTTCAACCGAAACGCAGGTTTCTTCTTTGTTTGTTGAAAGAACAACAAGAGTTTTTGTCAGCGAAACGCCCCTGATGCTCTTGATTTCATTAACAAGCTTCTCAAGACCTTTTCCGCTTACCGTGCAGATTTTAAGAATAAAATCGAAGTCACCCGTAATATAATGGCATTCAACAATCTCCGGATTTCTTGTTATAAAGCTGATAAAATCATCATTATATTTGGGATGCTCCATGCTGACATTTATAAATGCAACAAGGTCAAGACCGAGCTTTTCCTTATCAAGCACAAGAGAATACTGCTTGATAATTCCCGAAGACTCAAGCTTTTTAATTCTTTCGATAACAGCCGAAACGGACATATTGACCTTACTTCCGATAACCGAAGCGTTTTCACGGGAATTCGCCTTAAGGCACTCAATGATTTTAACATCTATGGCATCCATATATATTACCTCGCCGATTATTTGTTGATTTAATAATACTATATCAGCACATAAATGTCAATAATTTTTTTGGGCAATCTTCGGTTTTTGCAAAATATTTTTTTGAAAACTGCCCATTATTATAATTTTACAATAAAAAATGCAGAGTTTTGAAGCTCTGCATTTTTCGAAAAATCAATTTTCTTTTTTCTTTTCATTCAGTCTGAACAGCGAATACACAGCAAAAATAACTGCCGATGTGATAAGCATCAACGGAACGGTTATAGCCGTTTTAATTCTTGTAATAACAAAATCGTCAAGGAAAAAATAGACGACAAAACACATTGCAAGATATGACGGCAACGCAATCTGGGCAAACCTTTTCGGAGCCATACCGAATGCGTTAAGACCGTTATCGAGAATATTCTTCTTCATAATCTTTATCATAAACAAGCCGAATACTATCGACAGAACAACAATAAGAATTGTTGCCAATGGTTCTTTATCGGGAAGAATTTCCAGATTTTCAAGAAGTCCGGCAAGACGCAAAGCAATTGCTCTTGCAGGAGCAACTCCGAAAATGAAAACAGTAAGAACAAAATTAAAGCCAAAGCTTAATGTCTTATTCTCAAAAAGAGGGGTCTCATCCGCACCGCAGTTTTCGGTATGCTTATCTGCCGTAACAGCAAGGAACAGCATAACGAATAAGCCTACAAAGAATCCCGTAAGGTATTCCCAAACGCCCCAGTCTGAAATTTTGATAAACCAATCGGGCAGGTCAACACCTTCGTGAATTCCGGTGCTCAGACCGCCTGTTGAGAGAATTGACAGCGATGTTGAAGCCAGGGCAACAAGTGCATTCAAAACAAGCGAACCGAATCCTGTATATTTATCCTTCTTTGCTATAAGTGCATAAAGAGAAACCGACAGAATTGCAAGGCAGTCCGAAACATGGTCAATGCTCATATAGTAATTTTCAAAGAAAGGAATATCATCTGCCCACCCACGGTCAAGGAAATGTGTCATATACGCCTTCATAGGGCTTGAAAACTCAAATCCCATTTCTTTCAAACCGAGAGCGGCATACTGAACCTGCTGAGGATTAATTGCACTGAGAATGAAGTGCGATACCGTTGCCTTGAATATTGTCTGCGAAATAAAGAAAACAGCAATAACAATGATATAATCTCTTATTCTGTATTTTTTGCCGGAAAACAGGGAAAGAACGAAGAATGAAAAAAGAGGAATGAAAGTGAAAGCCATAAGGAAAATAATGATTGCTCCGCTTACGGTGCTTACAGGAGCCAGCACATTAAGACCTTTATAAGTTTCGATAGTCATAACAGGCTCAACGCCATCCATAAGCTTTCCCGAATAATTCAGGTCACTTTCAACGAAGCCTGCAAGCTGGCAAATTACGGTTGCATAACCGTTAACGCTCAGCCCGAGCATAAGTCCGCCGAGAGGAATCATTTCATATCTCATTCCTTTTTTGCCTGAATAGAAATGGAATATGAATAGCATAAGCACAAGTCCAACGCTGTAAAGACCCCAAGATGAGCCGAATCCGCCCTCACCTCGGCATCTCCACATAAATCCGCCGATGACTGCACCGAGGATAACAGAGAGAACCTTTTGACCCTTGGTCAGACAAGATTTTTTCATTGCAATACCACCTTTATTTTCTTTTCAATGCCCGTACTAACGAAGCAAATTATGACCGCAAAAATGCTGAATGAAAGCATGATGATAAACACAGCATTCCATCCGAATTTATCCGAAACTGCACCGAGAGAATAAGAGGTTACGGTACTTCCGACATAGCAGAAGGTGTTGAGCAGACCTGCCGCAAAGCCTGCACCGAGGAGCTTTCTGTTATCAAGAGGAAACATACTCGTGATAACATTGTTTATCATCGCCATTGTGCAGGCAACTCCGATAAAGCAAACCATAACAAAAGCAATGCTCTTGAATTTAAGCGAAACGATTATTCCGAAGCAGAGCAGAGCCGCCGCAGAATAAAAGAGCTGATTCAGCCTTGAATGAGATAAAATCTTTGTATGTATTTTATTTGCAAGACCCGTTCCGAACATTGAGAGAAGAGGAAGAAGCAGGGTCAGAAAAATTGATAACGATTGAGAAACGCCGAATTCTTCATAGAGAACCGAAGGAACCCATGTGTTTATTCCGTCCTTGATAAAGCCGTTTGCAATTCCGCAGAATGCCATAACGATAATCGCAAAAATCATTCCCCTGCTCATCTTTATCTTTTCGCTCTTTTCTTCGGCGGTAATCCTTGCTCTTGAGTTCTCGCCGTAAAGAATAATCCATATGAAGGAGCTGACAAGCAGAACTGCGGATGCGATATAGAATGTAATATGCCACGATGCAAATTTAACGCAGAGAGCGGAAATTCCGTATGCCGTAAAAGTACCTGCGGCAACGGTTGTGCTCATAACAAATATTGCTCTTGCAACATTCTTATCCGAAACAAAATCGGAAATTGTTTTAATCAGCGTGCTCCACAGAACCGACTGAACAATGCCGTTTGCGAGCCAGATATATTTCATAATCGAAATATCGGAGCTTATCGGCATCAGTATATTCAGAATTGAAGAGATGAAGAGCGAACCGAATATCATTTTTTTCGGATTATAATATTTTGAAAGAATTCCGTTGAGAAGCTGACCTGCACCGTAAGCAAAGAAAAAGCATGAGCTTACCAGACCTGCCTGCGGCTTTGTTATTCCGAGGTCTGAAACAATCGCAACAAGCGATGCGGAATAATTCAGCCTACCGACATAGGCGGCGGTGTACGCAAGCCAGCAGATAAAAATAATTCTGCTGTCTCTTTTTTCGGACATAAATAACACTTTCCTTTCAGCCTTGAAGATTTTAACATCTATTTTAAATCCGGTCAAGCAATTTTGAAATATTGTATTGATTTTTTCGGCTGAACTATGATATTATTATCAAAAATTACCGAAAGGGGCGATTCAATGCATACTCTCAAAATAGGAATACTCAAGGATATGCATCAGCAGATTTTAAAATACAGCACAATTTCAAAGGTCAACATAACAGGTTGGGAGGTCACCAAAGGAAAATTTTTCGGTGACCACTACGAAACGGAAGATTTCAAGGGAGCTATCACCAACGGCGACAGATGGGAAGCAACCTATGACTGTGCTTATTTCTTCAAAGGCTCGGTAACCGTTCCGGAAGAGATGGACGGCAAAAAAATCAGAGCAAAGCTTGCAGTCGGCGGCGAAGCACTCGTCAAGTGCAACGGAGAATTTGTTGCAGGCTGCACAAGCCGTGATTTCATGCCGGACAGAGCCGATGTTGACCTCGGTGTCTATAAAGCAGGCGATGTTCTCAATTTTGAAATTGAAGCAACCGTTGACTCAATGTGCTTCTGCGATGAAATGCTTGCAGGAGCAACCTCACAGGAATGCACCTTCGGCGAAACAAGCATTGCGGTTATAGATGAGGACACAGAGGGCTATTTCATTGACCTTGATGTTGCCTTTGAGGCTCTCGATTTCATCAGAGATGACCATATCAAGAGCAAGGTTTATGCCGCAATTGATGACAGCATCCATCTTGTTGATTTTGATTTTGAGCCGGAAAGAGTAAGAGCATCAATCAAGCAAGCAAGAAAGCTCTATCTTGACAGGCTTGCCGCAATCAACTGGTCTGCTCAGAGCAGAGTTATTCACACGGGTCACAGCCATATAGATGTTGCGTGGCTCTGGAGAATTCAGGAATCAATCCGCAAGAGTGCAAGAACCTTCACAAATGTTACTCATCTGATGGATATATACCCTGAAATGACCTTCGGTCAGAGTCAGGCGGTTCTTTATCAGATGACAAAGGATAATTATCCCGAAATCTACGAAAAAGTTAAAGAAAAGGTTGCAAATAATCAGTGGGACATCTGCGGAAACGTCTGGGTTGAAGCAGACACAAACCTTGCAAGCGGCGAATCCCTCATCCGTCAGGTGCTTTACGGAACCGAATTTTTCAAAAAGGAATTCGGCAAGGTTTCAAAGACCTACTGGCTCCCCGACTGCTTCGGCTTCACTGCCGCTCTGCCGCAGATTATCAAGGGCTGCGGAATGGAAAACTTCATCACGAGCAAGCTTTCATATAACGACACAACAAAGTTCCCCTATAATATGTTCATGTGGGAGGGCAACAACGGCGACAGAATCTATGCTCACCTCATGCGTCCCGGCTACAACTGCAATTTCACAGTCGGCGAGCTTATGACCTTCGATGATGAATGCAACAACAAGAGCGAGCTTGACACGGCAATGGGTATGTACGGCTTCGGTGACGGAGGCGGCGGACCGACAAGAAATATGCTTGAAAGAGGCAGAAGACTTCAGAATTTCCCCGGTCTTCCGAAGGCGGAAATCGGCCATGTTGATGATTTCTTCGATACACTTCATAATCACGAGGACGAGCTTCCCGTCTGGAACGGCGAAATGTTCTATGAAAACCACAGAGGAACATTCACAAGCCAGGCATTCGTCAAGAAGAATAACCGCAAGCTTGAATACCTGCTTGAAAGAATTGAAATGCTCAGCTCACTTGCAGAAATCAAAGACGGAAAGAAATATCCGAAGGAAGAGCTTGAGGAGCTTTGGAGAATGCTCATGACAAATCAGTTTCATGATATTCTTCCCGGTTCGTCAATTCACGAGGTTTTTGAGGACTGCCGCAGAGATTATAAAATTCTCGGCGATAAGGCAAAGGAGCTTTTTGCCGACGTCGTTTCGCATTTCGGTGCTCAGGTCAATTCGGGCAAGGATTCGGTTACAGTATGGAACCTCACCAATGCAGACAGCACACAGCCTGTTGAGGTCAAAGGCGTTCCTGCAGGAATGCTTGCAAAGGGTATGCCGTCAGTCAACAAAGACGGAGTTCTTATCTTCGTTCCCGATGTTATCCCCGCAATGAGCTGCAAGGTTTTTGCTCTTGAGAAGAGAGAAACCGTTGAATATGCCGATAAATCAATTGCTCTTGAGAATGATTATCTCAAGGTTGCATTCGATGAAAACGGCATTATCACAAGCGTTTATGATAAAGAAAACAAGCGTGAATCCATTGACGGCAGAGGAAATATTCTCACAATTTCGCAGGATAAGTGCATCCACGAAACCGCATGGAATCTTGAGCTGAACTATCTCAAGAAGATGTGGGAGCTTGACAAGGCTGACTGCCTTGAGGTTATCGAAAACAACGAGCTTCGCAAGGTTATCAAGGTTGTCCGCTCCTTCAACAAATCCGAAATTACGCAGTATATCACCCTCTACGCCAACGGCAGAAGCATTATCTTTGACACATCAGTTGACTGGCATGAAACCGACAAGGTTCTCAAGGCAGGCTTCGATGTCAGCGTTATCAACACAGATGCAACCTATGACATTGCTCACGGTGCATTCACAAGACCTACACATTGGAACACTCTTTATGACCTGACAAGGTTCGAGGTTGCCGCTCATAAATGGGCTGACCTTTCGGAGGGCGGTTATGGTTGCAGTATCATCAACGACTGCAAGTACGGCTATGACATTCATAACAGCCATATGAGAATAACCCTCATGCGTGCTCCCACCTGCCCTGACAAGACGGGTGACCACGGTATCAACACCTTCAGATATGCTTTCTATCCTCATAAGGATGACTGGAGAAACGGAACCGTTCAGGAGGGCATAACCTTCAATGTAACGCCTGTCGGTGTTTATGCCCCTGAAACAAACGGCAAAGCAAGCGGAATCATTCTTCCAGAATGCGACAGCAAGAACATCATGATTGATGCGTTCAAGAAGGCACAGGACGGCAGAGGATATATCATCCGACTTGTTGAAGACGAGCAGAGAAGAGGAACAGCAGCAGTCAGACTACCCTTCAACGCAAAGGAAATCATTGAAACAAATATGATTGAAGAAGACAAGGCTTCTATTAACGCAGAAGCAGACGGATTCTCATTCAGCTATAAACCCTTCGAGGTCAAGACATTCAGAATTATTGTTTAGTAACTGCCGAATGCAATGCATTCATGTCACATCGTTAGGTCTTTGAAGATGTGATATGGATGCTTTGTTGTTGGGAGAAAAAATGAAAATAAAAAACTATTTTTCAAAAGCCGATAAACTGCTCTGGTCTTTTTCGGTTCTGGCTATTGTTGTTTCATATCTATTACTCGACAGAGGAAATCCATTATCAATGATTGCTTCGTTGATAGGCGTCACATTTCTTATTCTGAACGCAAAAGGCAATCCGCTCGGTCAGTTCCTCACGATAGTTTTCAGCATTTTTTACGGATATATTTCGTATTCTTTTGCTTATTACGGAGAAATGATTACCTATCTCGGAATGTCAGCTCCTATGGCACTCCTTGCACTTATCTCGTGGATAAAGCATCCTTACAAGGGAAAGAAATCGCAGGTTGAGGTTGCGGAATTATCCAAGAAGGAAGCTGCGTTCATGCTTTTGCTGACCGTTCCGGTAACTGTGGTATTTTATTTCATCCTCAAGGCTTTCAACACATCCAATCTCATTCCCAGCACCCTTTCCGTTTCAACAAGCTTCATTGCTGTATATCTAACATTCAAGCGAAGCCATTATTTTGCTCTTGCTTATGCTTCAAATGATCTTATTCTGATTATTCTCTGGACTCTTGCTTCAATAAAAGATCGGAGTTATATTTCAGTTCTCGTTTGCTTTGTTGTGTTCATGTTCAATGATTTATACGGGTTCATATGCTGGAAGAAAATGAAGAAAATCCAGAGCAAAAAAGCATAAAATAAGGATTTTAAGAATTACCCGAAACGGATAATCTTAAAATCCCATTTTTTATATTATTTAAAAGAATATCTGTAAACCTTAGCCCATGCACGGACTCTGTCTTTATTCCATTTCTTCGGCATCATGGCACAGGCGGCAACAACCTTGCCCATGCTTGCTCCGCAGGCAACAAGCTTCTTAAGAAGCTCAGGGTCCTTGCAGACAAGCTTTGCCTTGTTGACGAGGTCTCTCGGGTCAAGCTTTATCTGACCGGAAAGGCTTGTGAAGTTTGCACCCATTGTTATATCGTCTTCTGTAATCATTCCGCTGTCGATTATGTAATCAACCTCTTCGGGCTTGAGCTTGAGAAGAAGAAGCTTTGCACAGGCAAGCGGAGCCATGCCCGAACCGAGATTCTTGAAATAACTTACCTGATAATTCCAGAGAGTTTCTGCACTGAACTCGCAATGCTTGTCGGCAATAACAGCATCTGCAAGCATTCTCGAAGCCTTGAGAGCATTCGCAATGCCCGAGCCGATAACGGGAACGGTCATAAAGGCGGAATCGCCGATTGCCGCATAGCCGTCTGCAACAAGAATTGAAAGCGGCTGGCGAACAGGAATGTCAACGAACTGACCGCCACGGACAATTTCAGTTCCGATTCTCGGATGGTCCTTGCGAAGAAGCTCTGTGAATCGGTTGGCTTCATCGAGGTCATAATCCTCAAATCTGCCGATAAGAACATCGGTATGCTCATCCTCCGAAGCTATCCAGCTCACTCCCGTGATGCCGTCAACGAGAAGCATAACCTTAAACTTTGCATCAACCTCTTCGTCGCTTGCTTTATTGTAGAAGGCTCTGTAAATCGTGATTTTATCATGCCTTGAAACTTCCTTTTCGATTTCGAAAACATCAGGAAGATTGCGGCGGACAGGCGAATTCATTCCGCAGGCATCAATAACGAGGTCTGCGTAAAATGTTCCCTTCGATGTTTCAATTCCGACTACTCTGTTGCCGAGAATAACAGGTCCGAGAACCTCACATTCATATTCAATGTTAACTCCGCATTCAACAGCGTGCTTTATGAGATGGTCATAGATGTCTCTACGCTCCATCTTGATTTCAAGCTGTTCCTCGGGAACGTGCTGCTGAAGACCTTTTTTTGTATGCGGACCGAAAAAGGTCATATCCTTCTTATATTCGAATTTATCCTCGGGAGGCATATCAAGTCCGGCAATGCCGAGCGACTTCGGAGCAAAAATATCTGTCCAGTCATAGCCGAGGGTTCCCTCTTTTTTCTTTTCATAGACCGTAACGCTGAAGCCTTCCTTTGCAAGGAGAGCGGCTGCTGCAATTCCGCCGTGTCCGAGACCGGCAACAATGATTTTCTTCTCCATACATACCTCCGAAAAACTTAATTTTTTATCATTTTAGCACGATTATCACGAAATATCAACATTAAATGCAACACTTCGCTTGTAATTTGAAATATTATATGATAAAATTACCATATTTACGAACGGAGCTGTATCAGCTTTCTGAAAACGAGGGAATAATAATGAAAGTATCTGAAATAATCAACAATAATAAGCTCAATCTTTCAATCGAGGTTTTTCCGCCGAAAACGGATTCTGCATTTGAAAGCGTTAAAACCGCAACCGAAAAAATCGCCTCTCTCTCCCCTGCCTTCATGAGTGTTACATACGGTGCGGGCGGCGGCACAAGCAAATACACGCTTGACATATGCAAAAACATAACCGAAAGATACGGCGTTGCAACCATTGCACATCTGACCTGCGTTTCATCAACAAAAGAAACCGTTCAGCAAAAAATCAGAGAAATCAAGGAAGCCGGCATTGAAAACATCATGGCTCTGCGTGGCGATATTCCTGCGGATATGCTTGATGCGGACAGAAGCAAGTGGCAGTATCATCATGCCATTGACCTTATCAGAGAATTGAAGGAATCCGGCGGCGACTTCTGCATAGGCGGAGCCTGCTATCCCGAAATTCATCCCGAAAGTGCCAACAAAAAGGAAGATATTCTTCACCTGAAGGAAAAGGTTGAAGCGGGAGCTGAATTTCTCACAACGCAGATGTTCTTTGACAATAATCTTCTTTATAATTTCCTTTACAGAATAAGAGAAGCCGGCATAAATGTTCCCATCGTTCCCGGAATTATGCCGATTACAAACGCAAAGCAGGTTGAAAGAGCAATCAAGCTTTCGGGTTCTCATGTTCCGCAGAGATTCAAGGCTCTTGTTGACCGCTTCGGAGATGACCCGGATGCAATGATGCAGGCAGGCATTGCCTACGCAACAGATCAGATTATCGACCTTTATGCAAACGGAATTTCAACCATTCATGTTTATTCGATGAATAAACCTATTGTTGCTGAAAAAATCATGAGCAATCTTTCGGATATTATCGGCAAATAATTCGGAGAGAAAAATGGACATAAGAGAATTTATCAGAAATAATATTGTAATCCTTGACGGCGGCACGGGAACGGTTCTACATTCAAGAGGTCTCAAGGCAGGAGAAGCAACCGAAAGCTGGAATCTGACCCATCCCGAAGAAATAGTCCGCCTTCACAAGGAATATTTCGATGCCGGAAGCAACATTGTTTTCACCAACACCTTCGGTGCAACCGCTTTGAAATACGATGATGAAACGCTTGAAAAGCTTATTGCTTCCGCTCTTGATTCAGCTAAGAAAGCCCGTGATGCTTCAATCGGAACGCAGGAAAAATTCATCGGCTTCGATATTGGCTCTCTCGGAGTGTTGCTCAAGCCATTCGGTGAGCTTGATTTTGAGGATGCAGTTTCGGCGTTTGCAAAAGTTATTAAGCTTGCAGTTAAATACGGTGCAGAGATAATCGGAATCGAAACGATGAATGACGGCTACGAAACAAAAGCCGCTCTTCTTGCCGCCAAAGAAAGCTGTGACCTTCCGGTCATGGTTTCAAACGCATATTCAGCAGACGGCAAGCTCATGACGGGTGCTTCCCCCGAAGCAATGGCGGCAATGCTTGAAGGCATGGGTGCTGACATTATCGGTGCAAACTGCTCTCTCGGCCCCGAACAGCTTCGTGGAGTTATGGAAAAGCTTCTCGAAAGCTCGTCCGTTCCGGTCAGCTTCAAGCCAAACGCAGGACTTCCTAAAACAGATAACGGCGAAACATATTATGATATAACTCCGGAGCAATTTGTTGAATCGGTCTCCGATTTGGTTAGGTGCGGAGTGCGTGTTGTCGGCGGCTGTTGCGGCACTACTCCCGAATACATCAGACTTCTTTCAAAGGCGGTCAAAAATCTCACACCCGTTCCAATCAAGGAAAAGAACAATACGGTTATTGCTTCCTATGACCATGCCGTTTATTTCGGCAATTCTCCGCTACTTATCGGCGAAAGAATCAATCCGACCGGTAAAAAAAGGCTCAAGCAGGCACTTATCGAAAACGATATTCAGTATATACTCAACGAGGGTGTAAGCCAGCAGGATAAGGGCGTTGACATCCTCGATGTCAATGTCGGTCTGCCCGATATAGACGAACGCAGAATGCTGACCGATGCGGTCTGCGAGCTTCAGTCAGTAACCTCTCTTCCTTTGCAGATAGATACCTCCGACACGGTTGCAATGGAATCCGCTCTTCGCAGATATAACGGAAAAGCAATGATAAATTCGGTCAACGGCAAGGAAGAAAGCATGAAAGCCGTTTTCCCGATTGCGAAGAAATACGGCGGTGTTGTAGTTGCCCTTACACTTGACGAAAACGGCATTCCGAAAACAGTTGAAGGCAGGCTTGCAATTGCCGAAAAGATTATCAGGGTTGCCGCCGAATACGGAATCAGCAGAAAAAACATTATTTTCGATACACTTGCCATGACAATAAGTGCGGACAGCAGTGCCGCAGTTGTTACCCTTAAATCGCTCCGTGAAATCAAAGAAAATTTAGGCTGTAACACCGTTCTCGGCGTTTCAAATGTTTCGTTCGGTCTTCCCGAAAGGGATATTCTCAACAGCAATTTCTTTGCACTTGCACTTGAAAACGGACTTTCGGCGGCAATAATGAATCCGTTCTCGGTTCCGATGATGAGAACATATTATTCATTCCGTGCACTTCACGGAATGGACGATAACTGCCTTAAATATATCGAATTCGCATCGGCAAATCCCATGGCGGTGCAGACGGCTTCCGTTACCGAGGTCAAGAAAGAAGAGGGTTCTTCCGCTCTTCAGAAGGCAGTCATAAACGGTTTCAGAGAAGCGGCAGGAAAAGAAGCCGAAGCAATGCTTCAATCTGTTGCACCTCTTGATATTGTTCAGAACGAAATAATCCCCGCCCTCAACATAGTCGGCAAGGGATTTGAAGAAAAAAGATATTTCCTTCCCCAGCTCCTCATGAGTGCGGAAGCGGCAAAATCAGCTTTTGAGAAAATCAAAACGGTTTTAAGCAATTCAAACGAAGAAAAAAAAGATTCTTTCCCGATTGTTATCGCAACTGTCAAGGGCGACATTCACGATATAGGAAAGAACATAGTCAGACTTCTTCTTGAAAATTACGGCTTTGATGTTACCGACCTCGGCAAGGATGTTGAACCTGAAAGGGTGCTTGAAGCGGTAAGAGAAACAGGGGCAAGGCTTGTCGGATTGAGTGCACTGATGACGACAACAGTTCCTGCAATGGAGGAAACGATAAAGCTTCTTCATGAGAAAGAACCGCAGGTTAAAATAGTTGTAGGCGGTGCGGTGCTGAACAAGGAATATGCCGAAAGAATCGGTGCAGATGCATATTCGCCGGATGCAATGGAAACGGTTAGATATGCGGAAAGGCTTAAGGGCTGAAAGGAGCGGTTTTATGAGCCTTCAGGAATCAGGAGAAATGTATCTCGAAACAGTGCTTATGCTTTCTGAAAAGCTTGAAAATGTGCGTTCAATCGACATCTGCGAACAGATGGGCTTTTCAAAGCCGAGTGTCAGCAGAGCAGTCAGCATTCTGAAATCGGAAAATTATATTTCAGTTAATGTAAACGGATATATTACCCTCACGGAAAGCGGAAAAAAGGTTGCTCAGAAGATTTACGAAAGGCATACTCTGCTCACCAATGCACTCAAAGCACTCGGAGTAA
>DCII01000059.1 GCA_002315935.1 Ruminococcaceae bacterium UBA1730 | reverse complement strand
GAACCGCCGTGTACGGAACCGTACGCACGGTGGTGTGAGAGGTCGGCTACTCAACTAATGGGTAGCCTCCTACTCGATTGCTTATGAATTATATTCGTCTTCTTCGGTCTGAATGCCTTGGAGACTGTTTATTCTTTCTGCGGTCTTGACTCTTCTTTCGTTAAGCTCACGATACATACGGTCTCTTGTGTCTTTATCAATATTATACCAGAACATCGGTATCATACTGCTGATAACAAGAGCGGATGTGATGATAGTTGAGAATGCAAAGAGCCATTTCTGAGCCTTGAATGACTGCGGCTGAACAAGGTCATATTTATCCTGGTCGAAGCCAATCCATTTTTTGAACTGCGGCTGGAAGATGCCGTTGAGTCTTGCCGGAATCTTGCAGATGAGAGAGCCTGCAACCGAGAGAGTTGCTTCGTTTCTCTGACCGTATTTCCATTCGATATAGTCGTTGCATTCGTTGCCGATTTCGGAGCTTGAAATATTCTTGATGCCCCAGAAGGTTGCGTAAATGCACTCCCAAACTGCCGTAATCGGAAGCATTGCCCAACGATTCTGGAAGAAATACTGCCCCTTGTTTTTGCCTTTGCCGATTTTGAAAAATCTGCCGTAGAGCCAGACGGGGATATAGAAGGTTTTCGCAAACACCTGCGAAACCATATAGAGAGATTTTGTTGAAAATTTTGTTGCAAATGTGTTGTATTTTGAGAAACCGATGGGCTGGAAGAAGAACGAGGGAATACCTGCAAAGGTTTCAAAGGTTGTCATATAGAGAACATAGCGGTAGTAATCGTTGGTTGAAACGCCCGTTCCGAATGAGCCGAGAGCATCGGCGAACATCTTTGCAAGAAGCGGTCTGTTGGTGAATACAACACGAAGACTTTCCTTGAGCTTCGGAACCTCAATCTTCTGATGAACTCTTTCTTTGGCGATTGAGCAATACCATGTTATAACGATACCCGAAATAAACATCGTTGTAGGTCCGAGAATCATGAATGCCTTCGTTAATGCGGCTGATTCGTTGCCCTTGACGGACTTTACAAGACCATTTGTGATGAAGTCCATGGTGAATTCGATAACGAGGTCCGGAAGCCTTGAAAGGATAATACTTGCATATGAAGAAATTGCAAGAAGTCTTCGCCTGTCAGACGGATATGGCGTTACCGTTGCCATATATCCGCCGATACCTGCCGCTTTGAAATTCTGAAAAACCTCGTTGATGGTTTCAAGAATTGCCCATGCGAAGAATTTGGGAAGAAATTCCGTGTTGTCAAGATTTGCCTGACCGAAAATTGCGGGCAAACACCAATAGCAAAGAGCAATGAATGCAAGCGGAAGACCGCTCATTGCCATATAGGGAATGAATTTTCCCCAACGGGTACGGGTTTTTTCAACGATACCTGCGATGATAAGGTCATCAACAATATCCCAGATACCTGCGAAAATATTATAGTAGGACTGGAGGTTCCAGCCGATTTTGAGCACATTGATTGTGAAATGCTCTTTATGACCGTCAATGTTGAAGCCGTTGAAGGAATCGAGCAGCATATAGCCGATTGTTTCTTTTCTCGAAATAACTCGGCGGTCAACATCAACAAGCTGACGGAGTTGTTTATTGACTTCTTCGTCCGTGCCGTTCTGAGCAAGCTCAATGGCGGCAGCTTTTGTTATTTCAGCCATCAGACAACCCCCTTTATCTTTTCTACGGCAGCTTTTGCTTCTTCGGCTTCACGCTCTTCGTTTGCGATAATCTGAAGCTCTGTGAGGGCAACAAGCATCTTTCTGCGGATTTCTTCTTTAGTCATGCCCTGTTCAACATATGCGAAATATTCTTCCTTGGGAAGTCCTCCGATAAGGCAGGGAGTGTATTTAATATCAATGCCTTTTTTATAAATGAAAACATTGAGAGCAAAAATCCATATGAGCAGAGCGACATAAACGAAAGCTCCGATGAAAAGCTTTGCGGCTGTGAATTCATCCGAAAGGGAAGAAACGCTTCCGCCTATTGCAAGGAAAACAGCGGAGAGAATTCCGCAACCGCTCATTATGCCGTAAAAAGCAATTGTTCTGCCTTTTCCGTGCTTGCCGAGGGATGTGACTATATTAATAAGATTGACAAGGAAGAATGCAACTGCAACAAGAAGAAGCATGAGCGAGATTGATGCCATATCGCCTGATGCTGCCTTGCTGAGAATTGCACCGAAATCAGCCTTTGTTAGGAACTGAATCAACTGAATAAGACCGATGCTTCTGCTTCCCGATTCGTTTGAAACCTTGATAAAGGGAATGAGAAGACTTACAACAGGTAGAACCGTGAAGACTATTCTCATTATCGTGAGCTTTGAGCCGAAATAGGCGGCCTTTGCTCTGTCAACCTTCGGCTGAAAATGAGCGTGCTCGATTTCTGCTTTTTCGCTGTCGTCAAGAAGAATTTCGTTTGACCTGAAGTAAACGAGATTCACTCCGCAACCGGGGCAATCGGGTTTCCAATTATAGATATGGAGCCTTCTGCCGCAATTGGGGCATTTTGCCATAAAAGCACCTCCGCATGATATTTATGTAATAATATTAGGCTCTGTA
>DCII01000020.1 GCA_002315935.1 Ruminococcaceae bacterium UBA1730 | reverse complement strand
CCCGACGAGCTACCAACTGCTCTACTCCGCGATATGCAATTTCTAAGTGCTTATTTATTATACACAATTTTTTGCGATTGTCAAGAGTTTTGAGAAAAAAACTTAATTAATATCAAAAAAATACGATATTTCTTTTCAAGAAGTTTTTAATGTAATTTATAAATTTCACTCTTCATGAAAAGTGGGAAAATTAAAAGCTGTAGGTTTGTCATTATGAATTGAGAAAAAAGTTAAACGATTAATAAAACCGGAAAGTATTTGCTGTTTTCTATTGCTCTCAGCAAAATAATATGATATAGTATCATAAAAACATACGAAGGAGCGATTATTTTGAATCGTTTTGAATCTGCAAAAGAAATTTATTCATCCTACGGCATTGATGCCGAAGCTTCAATTGAAAGGCTCAAGGATGTTACAATATCTGTTCATTGCTGGCAGGGAGATGATGTTACAGGCTTTGATAACAAGGAAGCTCTCTCCGGCGGAATTCAGACAACCGGAAACTATCCCGGCAAGGCAAGAACTCCCGAAGAGCTTATGGCTGACCTTGACAAGGCATTTTCTCTCATCCCCGGCAAAAAGAAGCTTAATCTTCATGCCTGCTATGCAATCTTTGACGAAGAAGCAGTCGGCAGAGACAAGATAGAGCCGAAGCATTTCAAGAAATGGGTTGAATATGCAAAGTCAAGAAGCATCGGCATTGACTTCAACCCCACATTCTTCTCTCATCCCATGGTTAAGGACAACCTCACTCTTTCATCTCCCGATGAAGAAGTCCGCTCATACTGGGTTGAACACGGCAAGGCTTGCATAAAGATTGCAGAATATTTTGCAACAGAAACAGGCATTCCTTCGGTTATTAACTTCTGGATTCCCGACGGATATAAAGATATTCCAGCAGACAGATTCGCTCCGAGAGCAAGATTCAAGAAATCTCTTGATGAAATTCTTGCTGTTCCTTATGACAAGAGCAAGGTATATGTTACTCTTGAATCAAAGGTTTTCGGTATCGGTCTGGAAAGCTATACAGTCGGCTCTGCCGAATTCTGCCTGAGCTATTCAACCCAAAACGGCATTGTTCCTCTCATGGATAACGGTCACTATCACCCCACAGAGGTTGTTTCTGATAAAATACCCACTCTTCTGCTTTTCAACGAAAAAATTGCTCTTCACATCACGAGAGGTGTTCGTTGGGATAGCGACCATGTAATAATATTTGACGATGAAACTAAGGAAATCGCAAAGGAAATCGTCAGAAACGATGCACTCGACAGAGTTTTCATTGCAACTGACTATTTTGACGCTTCAATCAACCGCATTTCCGCATGGGTAACGGGTGTACGCAATGTTCAGAAGGCTCTTCTTTTCGCAATGCTCCAGCCTGATGCAAAAATGAAGGAGCTTCAGGATAATGCCGAAACATCGGAGCTTATGGTTCTCATGGAAGAAATGAAGACCGCTCCGTTCGGCGACATCTGGAATGAATTTCTCGCAAGAGAAAATGTTGAAAAGAACTATTTCGCAGAAATCAAAAAATACGAAAATGAGGTTCTTGCTCTTCGCAAATAATAGTGCTAAACAGAAACCGCCCTCAAATGAGAGCGGTTAATTTTTTAGCCGGCTAAAAGTGCGGAAAATAACCATGAGAAAATAATCGAAAGGTCTAAGCCCGACGGAGTGGCAAATACGCTGTCGCTGACAGAGAATGAATAGCTGTCAAAGAGTGTGTTCTGAACTGAGCCTGTTTTTGAATCAATAACCGAGAGCTTCTTAAGCGTGTCACCTTCATAATAGAATTTAAGGGTTGTCTGTGCTCTGTCGTTGAATTCCTCAACATAATATTCTTTTCCGTCAACTGTTTCCGTTGATGCACCGACATACTGTGTTACGCCCTTTGTGATGCCAAATGCGGTTTTGATTATCTGCCAGACATCAATTTTGATAAGGCCCGTGTTTGCAAGCTTAACATAGAAGAACGGAAGCATCGGCAGATATGCATATGCCGTTCCGTCTTTAATAATAACCATTACCTTAAGGAAGCCTGTGTTATACTCATACGCAATATTATTCCCCTTAACATGAACCGTGTCAGTTGATGAGCCGAGGAGCGTGTCGCCCGATGTGAATGTGAGCGAAAGCTCGGTTGCATTTGAAACCTTGTCGAAGAGAGCTTCCGTCTTGTTGGTGTCTGCAAATGCGTTGATTGAGAAAACCGAAACAAGAAGAATTGCCGCAACGAGGATACTGCTTATTGTCTTTTTCATTTTATTTTACCTCCGTTTTATTTTCAGGATAATTTCTTACCCTATTTCCACTATAACATATCCGTTTGAGAATTGCAACTCAAAGGCATTCAATCAATTCACATATAACGGAATTTGAAAGCAGGAAGCCATTTTCGGTCAGTGAATATGCTCCATAAGAATATTTCAAAAAACCTTTTTCAATCAGAAATTCAGCTTTTTTTCCGAATGCTTCGGGAAGGGATTTCCCGTATTTATCCGAGAATTTCTTTTCATTCAATCCTTCTGAAAGGCGAAGAGCAAGCATAACGAATTCTTCTTCATCCCCCCCTGCCCCGTCATCGGTCGGAGGAACATCATTTATAAAATCTTCAGCACTTCTGCCATAGAAAAATCTTCTGCCGTCAACAAACGAATGAGCCGCCGCACCGATTCCGAGATATTCTTCGCATCGCCAGTATTTCAGATTATGTCTGCTTTCAAAACCGTTTTTTGCAAAATTTGAAATCTCGTACTGCTTGAAGCCATTTGACGCAAGCGAAGAAACGGTCTGAAGATAAAGCTCGCAGGTTTCGTCTTCATCGGGAAGAATAAGCTCGTTTCTCTTTTTATAAAAGCTTGTCCCCTCTTCAATTTTGAGGATATATGTGCTGATATGTTTTGCACCCGATGAAACGCAGAAATCAATTGATTTCCGAAGACTTTCGGAAGTCTGAAACGGAATTCCGAGCATTAAATCAAGAGAAATATTGCTGATTCCCGATTTAAAAATTCTTTCAATCGCTCTTTCAACATCCTCGCATCCCGCTCTTCTTCCGAGAGCTTTTCTCTCGAAATCAACTGCACTCTGCAAACCCATTGAAATGCGGTTTATTCCGCTTTCGGCAACCTTATAAAAATCGAAATCCGAATTTACCGAGCCTGTGTCAGACGGATTGCATTCGAGCGTCACCTCGCAATTATCCGTTCTTCTGATGTGGCTCATTATTTTTGCTATTCTTTCCGCTCCGAGCAAAGACGGAGTGCCGCCGCCGAAATAAACGGTATCATAAATGCGGTCTTCTCTGTCGATATTGCGTATGAGTGCCGAAGCATAGGCGTCAACCGTTTCTTCCTTCGGATAGATCGAATAGAAATCGCAGTAGGGGCATTTGCCTTTGCAGAACGGAATATGCAGATAAAGACCGATTGGATTAGTCATTGTCATCAAGCTTGAGAACTGCCATGAATGCCTCCTGCGGAACCTCAACCGTTCCGAAATGACGCATTCTCTTTTTACCTTCTTTTTGCTTTTCGAGAAGTTTCTTCTTTCTCGTTATGTCACCGCCGTAGCACTTTGCAAGAACATCCTTACGCATTGCCTTAATTGTTTCACGGGCAATTATCTTGCCACCGATACCAATCTGAATGGGAATTTCAAACATCTGACGGGGAATATTGTCCTTGAGTCTTTCGGCAATCTTCCTTGCCTTGCTGTAAGCCTTTTCGGAATGGATGATAAACGAAAGAGCATCAATAATATCACCGTTGAGAAGCACATCAAGCTTAACAAGATTTGATTTACGGTAATCGCTTATTTCATAGTCGAACGAAGCATATCCTCTTGTTCTCGACTTGAGCGAATCGAAGAAATCATAGATAATTTCATTCAGAGGAAGCTCATAATGAATATCAACTCTGTCGGGAGTGATATAATCCATATTCTTGAAAACGCCTCTTCTGTCCTGGCACAAATCCATGATAGTGCCGACATAATCGGCAGGTGCATAAATATGAGCGTTCGTGAAGGGTTCTTCGCAGGAAGCGATATTTGCCGGGTCGGGATAATGAGTGGGGTTATCAATTTCAATCATTGAACCATCTGTAAGATTGATTTTATAAACAACGCTCGGAATTGTTGTTACAAGGTCGAGATCATATTCTCTTTCCAGGCGTTCCTGAATGATTTCAAGGTGAAGAAGGCCGAGAAATCCGCATCTGAAGCCAAATCCGAGTGCACCCGATGTTTCAGGTTCATAGGTCAAAGCGGCATCGTTGAGTTGAAGCTTTTCAAGTGCATCACGGAGGTTTTCATAGTCTGCACCGTCCGCAGGATATACTCCGCAATAAACCATCGGATTAACCTTTCTGTAACCCGGAAGCGGCTCTGCAGCAGGGTTCTCAACGGTTGTAACAGTATCACCGACTCTTGCATCGCTGACCGTTTTGATTGAAGCGGTTATATATCCGACCTCGCCTGCGGTAAGCTCCGCACAGGGCTCGGGTTCCTGTGCTCTCATATAGCCTGTTTCAACAACGGTGAATTCAGCACCTGTTGCCATCATCCGCATGGTGTCCCCGGGCTTTATTCTGCCCTCTTTAATTCTGACATAAACGATAACGCCCTTGTAGCTGTCATAAACCGAATCGAAAATGAGTGCACGCAGAGGTTTATTATCATCTGCCTGAGGAGCGGGAATATCCTTAACGATGTGTTCAAGCACCTGTTCAATATTGACACCTGTTTTTGCAGAAACTCTCGGAGCTTCGGAGCAATCAAGACCGATAACATCCTCAACCTCGGCGGCAACTCTGTCCGGGTCGGCAGAGGGAAGGTCAATTTTATTGATAACAGGCACAAGCTCAAGGTCATGGTCAAGAGCAAGATAAGTATTCGCAAGTGTTTGTGCTTCGACTCCCTGCGAGGCATCAACTATAAGCACTGCACCCTCGCAGGCGGCAAGTGAACGGGAAACCTCGTAATTGAAGTCAACATGACCCGGGGTATCAATAAGATTGAGCACATATTCCTGACCGTCTTCGGCAAGGTAATTGAGCTTTACTGCGTGTGCCTTGATGGTTATTCCTCTTTCTCTTTCGAGGTCCATTTTGTCAAGAAGCTGTGCAGTCATATCCCTGAGTGCAACAGACTTTGTTTTTTCGAGAAGTCTGTCTGCAAGGGTTGACTTGCCGTGGTCTATATGAGCAATGATACAGAAATTTCTGATATTTTCTTTTGAAACTGCCACTTTGGTTTTCTCCTTTTTGAAGAGCATTTTGGTCTGCTTTATATAATATCAAATAAATAACAATAGGTCAAGAAAAAAATCCGCTTCGGTTCAATGAAGCGGATTTCAATATCAATCTTCGGAAAGCTCTTTTGCCAACTCGTGGTCACCTGCTACATGACCGAAAAAGAATTTTCTTCTTTCGTCATTGTTGATAACCGTAACAGGCTTAATCTGGTTGAGAACTACGCCCTTTCCTGCAAGATACTTGTTATAATCAACATAGGTCTGCTCCTTGAGGAAGAAAACCTCGGGCTTGTTGAGCATTCCCCAACGGCGGTATTTATAATATTTTTCGTTGATGTCATCCATTGCGTGGTCAAGAGCCTCAACGAACTTTTCTCTCGTTGCTTCATCGGGAACACCGCCCTTGATCTCGGCAAGCATTGTGTATCTCGGCGGCTTGGTTGAGAAATCGGGATAGAAGCTGAATCCCTGATATTCAACGCCGACCTCGCCGGCAACTCTCTGAGCAGCGGCATCAATCATATCGGTTGTGGTTTTTTCGTTGGCAACATTCATTGAGAGATTTTGCCTGAACATCAGCTCAACCTGAGGAGTGTTGTTATACATTCTCGTGACCTTGATAACATCCTCCATTTTGTATCTATAAAGACCGGAAAAATTTGAAACAATGATTTCGTATTCCTTGCCAACCTCAAGCTCATTGATAAGAAGAGGCTTCTGATTGTCATCAGCCTTATCCTCACCGTCATTGACCGGAAGGAATTCAAAGAATACAGTGTAAGGCGTAAGAACATAATCCGAAGCATCAAGCTCCATAGGCGTTGCGAAGAAGCCTTCTGCGGCGGCATAGCCCATATTATGAATCGGAACATCGGGACCGATATGCTTACGGAGCTTTTCAACATAAACCGAAAGGTTTGAACCCATCATGCCGTATGCCCACTGAAGATTCGGCCATATTCTCGGAGCTATAGGCTCGTCAAAGCCTTTTTTGAATTCTCTGCGAAGCTCTGCCGCTCTTTCGGGATTGGGCTTGAACTTCTTTGCATATTTATTACGGAATTCCTCTGTGCAGTCGATATTCGGATTAATAATTCCTTTTTCTATATTGTCACAAAGCATTTCCCAGTTATCTTCAAGATAATCAAACATCTGAGTAAGAAGAGTAACAACTATTGAACCGAGATAGCTGACCTTTTTATTTTCAAGGCAAAATCTCAGATGAAGATATGCAGTGTCGTATTTATCCTCGAGATTCGGGAAAAGAAGCGGAAGCGGAGAAGTGCAGAAAAACGGAAGAAGAGATTTGAGCATTCTCAAGGGAATCTGTGCCGCACCGTTGCTCATTTTTCCGTCGGGAGTTTTATGACCCGAAAGATTGAGGGCAAGAGGTCCGACCTGGTTTACCATTCTTATGCCCTTTTCCTTGAGGTAATGATAACCTGTTGAAATCGAAACGGAAAAACCGATACACTGCATTTTCCAAAGGTCATTCGCACCCTTCGGAAGCATCTTCGGCTTGCCGACCGAGCCTGATGAAGAGGCATAGCGGAGGTTGATTCCGTTGAACATCAATCTCTTTTCGCCTTTTTCAAGCATACGATCAACATAAGGCTCGTAATCCGCATAGGTCGAAAGAGGAACTGTTCTCTGATAATCCTCAATCGAATGAACATCCTTGAGATTGAGTTTTTTGCCAAGCTCACAGCTTTTGTTTCTGCTGATGATTTTCTTAAGCACCTTTTTCTGTGCCTTGAGGGGGTTTTTGGTTGTGTGATTAATCTGTGCACGGGAAATATCTCCGAGCCAGACTGCAATGTCTGAGAATACCATGCAGTCTCTCCTTTCAAAAAATTCTTTTGTCCCACCGATACTTTTTCTCTCAATACCGAAATATTTTATCAAAACATTGAATACAAGTCAATTATTTTGTAGAATTTTCAGACAGCATTATTGTTTTGCTTAATTCTTTTCAATTGACACACATAAGTTACTGTGTTATGATTTTAAAAACTACGAACGGAGGTTCGAAAATGACGGAATTCAGAAATTTCAGAATATTTACCGAAGGAGCTGACGCAAAGAAAGCGGCATTGCTCTTTTCCGATGAAATAAAGGCAAGAACGGGCGTTTCTCCCATTCTCTGCGAAAGCTCTTCCGAAGCGGATTTTCTCTTTCAGCAGACCGATTCAGGCAATGCCGACAGCTACGAGGTGTTCTGCTCGGATTCAAAAATTACATTCAGAGCAAAGGGCATAAGAGGTCTGATTTATGCTTATGCGATGTTTCTGCGTAAAATCAAAAAAAGCGAAAACGGGATAACTCTTATTGAAGACATCGGCGGAAAATATTCGCCCGATAAGCGAATCAGAGGTCATCAGGTCGGTTACCGCACAACGCCGAACACCTATGACGCATGGAGCTATGAGGATTACCGCAGATACTATCTTGATATGATGTATTTCGGTTCTAACACCGTTGAACACATTCCCTATGAGAAGGGCGAATCGAGGCGGAATTCGCTGATGAAATATGACGAGGAAGAATTTCTGATTGAAGCAAGCGGAATGGCGGATGAATTTGACCTTGATGTTTCGCTCTGGCATCCAAATAATGACGGCGAAACCGTTGCGCAGGCGGCAAAAAGGCGTGGAGAGCTTTATTCAAAGGTGCCGAGAATAAATGCAATTTTTCCGCCGGGAGGAGACCCCGGTGACTTTCCTGCCGATGAATTCATAGAGCGATGCAAGGCTATTTCAGCCGCCGCAAAAGAAAGCCATCCGAATGCCGAAATGTGGCCGTCTGCACAGGCTCCGCATTCCATTCCGAACTGGGGAAACGCTCTGATTGAAGAGCTTGAAAAGCTTCCCGATGAAATCAACGGAATAATTATGGGACCAAATCACGCTTTTCCGTTTGACGAGCTACGCAGAAAGGTTCCTTCAAAGTATCCGATAAGATTCTATCCTGATATATCACACAATGTCAGATGCGAATATCCCGTTCATTTTGACCGTGACGACTGGCATTTTGCTCTTGTTTCGGGCTTGAGCCGTGAATGCACCAACCCCCGTCCGAGAGAATACCGCCATCTTCATCGCCTAACAAGGCAGTATACCTGCGGCTCGGTAACATATTCCGAGGGCATAACAGACGATGTAAATAAAGCTGTCTGGGCAGATATGGAATTCTTCCCACGCTGTGACCTTCGCACAACGCTTCTTGATTATGCAAGACTGTTCTTCTTCGGTGCAGATGCGGAAAAGATTGCAGACGGAATTCTTGACCTTGAAATGAACTGGGAGGGCGACCCTGCCGAAAATCACGGCATTGATTCAACCCTTGAGCTATGGGAAAAGCTCGGCAAAGACTACGCTTTTCTCAATGAAAACTGGCGTTATCTTCAGCTTCTCATGAGAGCAAAATGCGACTGGGTGCTTCGCCACAGAAGACTTTTTGAGCTTGCTCTTATCAGGGAAGCAAAAATTGCTCTTGACAGATATGACATCAAAGCGGTGCACAATATTCTTGAAAGAGATTTCGATGAGGAATACAAAAAGCAGAGAAACGATATAACCTTGCTTGCCGATAAGCTCTTCAACCTTATCGGTCTCCAGACCGACACAACGCATTATTATGCCGACGGCTGGGAAAGAGGAGCTATTCTCGAAACGATGGATAACCCCATCACAGACCGCAAATGGCTTCTTTCGATTCTTGATAAAGCCGAAAAGATGAACGATACCTTCGGCGTTATGAGAAGAGCATTCGAAAGAAACAAGGTTGAAAGCGATGAATATTATTTCTCCGTTGCAATTAACGGTCTTAAGGAATGCGGATGCACTCAGGTCGGAGAGGTCTATATGGATTATGACGGCGACAAGCCGAGAAACGATGAATATCCGCTCCCAACCGGAATGTTCTGCACATTCGATAATTTCAGCTTCCGCTCGTTCATCGGCGGACTGACCGCAGACTGCGACTATCTGCTGAAGGTTTCTTTCAAGGATAAGAGAGTTGACACAATAACGGAGCATATGATTAAGGTCAACGGAAATGTTATCTATTGCGGTCCCCGTTTCGGCGGAGAAGCTGACAAGGAATATGACGAGCTGATGCTTGTTCCCGGCTTTGAATCCGTCACCTATGTTATTCCTCATGAATTCATTCAGAATGGCTGCATTGAGCTTGAAATGAGCGAGCCTACTCTCGGCGTTATGTTCAGCGAATTCAGAATAATTAAGGCTGAAAGGCTCTTTTCTTAAAACCGTGG
>DCII01000055.1 GCA_002315935.1 Ruminococcaceae bacterium UBA1730 | reverse complement strand
AAAATCTTGCTTGCCGATTTAATCATCGTTTCCCTAATTTTACAGAGGGGTTTTGTTATGAAGGTATCTTTCACCAAAAGAGCGATTGCACTCATTCTCGGCGTTTTATCCGTTTTCAATCTTACTCCGTTTACACTCGGTCAGGTCACAGGTTGGCTCACCGGAACGGGACTGAGTGAGGTTGCGGCGGAAGAGAAAGCAGAAATGATTCTTGACGTTTATATGAATCAGGATTTGATTTTCCTTTCCTCAGATGCGGAGGACACGGCAAGAGATTTGCTGTCGCAGTATATGATTCAGATTTTTTCGGGAAACGGCGATGCTCAGGTTGCGGTTGATGCTCTTGAGGAGCTTCCGATTTATGAAGACGGAAATGTTCAGAGCGAGCATTCGGAGGAATATCAGGTTGATGATGAATCAACAATGCGAACAAAGAAAACTCTTCTTAAGCTTATTGGCGGCTCCGGTCTTTCGGATAAAACAAAAAAGTCTCTCAGCGGCGTGCTTAACGGTGTAAATGACCTTAACATTTATTTCCTTACTACAGATTATGCAAATGTTTACAGATTTGCCGGCAGTTATATTACGGATGACGGCGAGGTTGTGTATGCTAAATCGGGATTATACTATGATAAGGAAAGCGGAATTATTTTTAACCTTGACAGAAAAGGTGCTCTTAAAACCGGCTTCGATTGCAGTGTTAAAAATCTTTCGATGACCAATCCTGTTGACCCGTGGCAACGCAAATTCGGCTTCAATATTTTCTTCGATTTTCTGGGTAATCTCATTCTGACAAATATTGATACCAAAAGAGTAAGGTTTGAATATAACGGTCAGAAGAAGATGGCACAGTTCTGGAAGGGCAACTACACAAGAATTTCAAACGGCGGTGAAATCGGATTCTATAACCGTCAGAAGAATAATCCTCTTCAGTATGACTGCTTTACGGATGATGAGCTTCTTGATATGTCAATTGAAATCTATCACGGCGATGAAATGCTCTATTCAAGAGGTCCGGTTGAGCATTGGTGGATAACAGGTTATACTCCCGGTCCGCTCATTGATAAGGACGACATAACCCTTGTCGGAACTATCGGCTTCAAGGAGCAGGGAATGTGTGATGCGTTTGTTGAAGCGGCGAAGAAGGAATTCGGCAAGTCGGCGGAAATCTCGGTTGACGGAATGACCGCAAAAATAATCTGGAAATAATAAGCTTTACAATAGAAAAGGATTCCGCAAGGTCTGATAACAGATAACCGGAATCCTTTTTTATATTATTGTGAAATTTTTCTGAATGCAATTATTTCGGGGTCGGCACCCATGCAGCCGTATTCGCAGATAAGAATGAATTTATCGTTTGCGAGAACGCCGTAGCATCTTTCCGAATCGGGTTTTCCAATCTGATTTGCAAGATATATTTCGTTATCGTTGAGAAATTTTGCCGTTGTTCCGTTCGGAAGCGGATATTCGAGATTGACATATGCTCCGATAAGAAGATTGAGGTCTTTTATCTCGAGCTTATCAATTCCCATTGAATTAATCTGCTGAATTATATCGGATTTGAGCTTCTGAAAGGCGTCAAAGCCGTCTTTTTTTATGTATTCAGCCGCAAGGCAGCTTCCGCCGCAGGGATGACCGCCGGATTCTTCACAGCCCTTGCAGGTTTTCTGAAACAAATCACATTTCTCACAGCAGTCAAGTTTACAATATGTATTCATGTTTTTCTTCCTCATTACTTTTTTGTTTATTCTAAACTTGTCAAAGATAAAAGTCAAGATAAAAGTCAAGCTTATTGCTCCTTGAAAAGTCATGATAAAGAATGTATAATGTAATCATAAAAAATGAATCGAGGGAAATTATGAAAAAGATAACAAGCTTTACCGTTGACCATACAAAGCTCAGAGAAGGAATTTATGTTTCAAGAGTTGACGGCGACATCACGACCTATGACCTCAGAACAAGGGTTCCGAATAACGGCGAATATATGGACACAACAACCATGCACACCGTTGAGCATATGTTTGCAACTCTTGTACGCAATTCCGAAATAGCGGATGATGTTATTTATTTCGGACCTATGGGATGCAGAACGGGGTTCTATCTGCTTGTCCGCAATGCCGATAATCGTCAGATTCTTGCAATAACAAAGCGTATTCTTTCCGATATTATTGCCTATGACGGCGAGGTTTACGGAGCATCTGAAATTGAATGCGGAAACTATCGTGACCTTGACCTTGAAAAGGGCAAAGAGGAATGCAGAAAATACCTCAAGATGCTTGAAAGGGAACAGACTTTTGAATACGAAAGATAAAGGAAAAAATCATGACTGAAAGAACGAAAAGAATAAATGAGCTTGCAAGGCTCTCGAAAGAAAGAGAACTGACCGCAGAAGAAAAAGCAGAACAGGCAAAGCTCCGTGAAGAATATCTTGCGGCATTCAGAAAAAATCTGACTTCAACCCTCGACAATACCTATATTGTTGATGCAAAAGGGAACAAAACAAAAGTTTCAAAAATGAAAAACTGATTGTAAATATATAAAAAATGAACGAGGTGGTTTAACGGAAGTTATCCGTTTTGCCGCCTCGTTTTCAATATTATAAGATGTCAGAAAGAAGTCCATAAAGGAAAATCAAAATGCCTGATACAACAATTATCCCTGCAAATATCTTTCCCTTAATTCCAACACCGTTTGCATATCCCTTGGATTTAGGCTTACTTTCGAATCTGGAATAAGCATCAAATGCTTTATCAACAACAAATCCGCCAAATGAACCGGATGCAAACGAGCCTGAATTTGACGGTGCGTTATTTACTTCGTTTTTGAACGGAGAAGTAAATACCTCAACGCCCTTAATTTCATTTCCGAAGGTTACAAGCTTGCCGTATTTTATCCCGTCAAGTCCGATAACATAACCATAAGTATCAATAATCAGTGTTGGATTACCGTAAACATATGGATATATGTGGTCACCATCGATTTTTCCATATGGCTTTCCTTCAATAACAATTTCGCCGCTGTTATATGACCTTATATCGCCACCAAGACTGCTACCATTATTAAAAGTTTTATATTCACTCATAATTGTTTTTCCTTATTGTCTGTCATCAATGAAGATACATTGTGTCCTGAAGACCGCTGGCACTATTTTTTACATTGGTGATACTATTCAACAATTCTTTTCTGAACTTGGGATCGTTTTTCCAGCTATTTTTTAAATTAGCAAGTATGGTAGGTTTAGTGATTTTTCCGGGATAAATAACAACAAGCAATCTTGCACTGTTAAAGTTTTGAGTTATTATTTCGGCATAGATAAAGTCAACAAACCATCCGATAAGGAAAAAGCCTAAGGTTGCTTCCTTGAATATCCAACCGATAATATCACCGTTAATCAAACGGTCAATGCCGAAAACACCGAGAAAAAAGGAAATAAGCTTCATGGTTTTAGGATTTCTTAACTTAACATTCATTGCATTATTAGCTGTTTCATCGTCGACGGAAAGAAGACTTTGATAAATCAGTTGCTCGCAATCGGGGGAAAAATATCCCTTGTGGTCATTCATGAATTTCTGAACATTGTTTTGTGTCATTTCAATTACTCTCCTTTATTTTTGTTTTTTGAGTTTAGATAGATTTTATCTAAGCATATTAATTATAGATAGAATTTATCTAAAAGTCAATAGATAAATTCTATCTAAGATAAAATATATTCGGTGATGGTTTTGGAAAACAGAATTAAAGATTTGAGAGAAGATAATGATTTGACTCAACAACAGGTTGCCGATAAAATCGGCATTACTCAAAGAAAATACAGTTATATTGAAACGGGCGTTCAGCCATTGACTGATGAAATACTTGTTAAGCTATCGAAAGTATATAATGTAAGCATTGATTATCTTTTAAAGCAGACTGACAGAAAAGAAAGGTGCTGATTCAGTAGTCTGGTCGGCAGTATGCGTTTCGATATTGACTTTTTGATGATTCAATATTATAATCTGTGAAACATTGTTATTGAAGAGGTATGAATAATGAGGAAAGTTCTTGCAGCATTTGCAGCTGCCGTTATGCTGATTTTTGTTTCCGTGACCGCCTGTGCCATGCCCTACGGAAATTTCAATTATATTATTAACAACAACAAGGTTATCATAACGAGCTATACCGGAAACGAGGAAGAGGTTGATGTTCCGGATGAAATCGGAGGTTATCCGGTTACGGCAATTGAATCAAATGCTTTTGTTGCGAGCGGAATAAAAACCGTCTATCTTCCCGAATCAGTAAACAGAATTGATAAGGGCGGAATAAGAGGAGATATAAAAGTTGTCTATAAGACTGCAACAACTGCGGCTACTACTCAAAAAGCTACTACCTCCAAGGCAACAACAACGGCAAAAGCCGTAACGAAGCCTGTGACAGCTTCTCCGGCTCCTTCAAGGGTTACTGCGGGAGTTATCCCTTCAACAACGAAGGAAGCAACAACCGTGCCTGCAACAACGCAGGGCAACACCCTTTTTGACACTTCGGTAACATTAGACGAAATTGAAGAAACCGAAACCCTGCAAACGGTAACCGAAACCGAGTTTTCCGTTCCGGCATATAATGATAAGCTTTATTCATCGGCAAAATCAAGCGATGACAAAACGATGAAAGCTATCGTAATCGGTGCAGTTATTATGCTTATCGCCGCAGTAGCGGTAACGGTAATCAGAAAGAAATTCTAAGGAAACGCTGAATAAATGCTTTACAAAACCTTGAAATACACAAAGTATATCTGCGGTTTTGTGCCTTTTTCACGCCGAAAACATACTCAATAAGATTTAATCAGCATTTCCCTTAACAAGTCAGCAGAAGCAAACCGAAGCTTCTGCTGACTTGTTTTATCTGATTATTTCTTCCCATTCCTTTTCCTTGAAGCCTGTGAGAACAAAGCCGTCACCGATAACGAGAGGCCGTTTGACCAGCATTCCGTTGGTTGCAAGAAGTCTGAGCATTTCATCCTCCGTCATTTCAGGAAGCTTTTCACGCAGATTCATGCTTTTATAAAGCAGACCGCTTGTGTTGAAAAATTTCTTTATCGGCAAATCGCTTTTCTCAAACCATTTTTTCAGCTCGTCATATGTGGGATTGTTTTCAACGATGTGCCTGTCGGTGTATTCAATTCTGCTGTCATCGAGCCATTTTTTAGCCTTTTGGCAGGTTGTGCATTTCGGATATTCAATAAAAAGCATATTTCTCTCCTCGAAAATAAATTTTTACGCTCTGTATGAGCGGAATATCGTATTCAGCGGCAATCAATCTGAACAGATGCTCATTTTTTTATCAAGACCGGTGAGCGAGAAAATGCTCATTACCTCTTTGTTGACCTTGATTATTGAGAATTCGGCATTCATATCCTTTGCCTTTTTTGCACAGGTTACAACCTGACGGAGACCTGCCGAAGAAATATATTCAACCTTTTCGAAATCAAGAATGATTGCCGAGGCTTCGCCGATTTCTTCCGTAACCTCTGTGAATTTTTCGGCTGAAATTGCATCAAGCCAGCCGTCAAGCTTCAGAGTGATTTCTTTTCCGGTTTCTTTTTTTTCAATAGTCATATGTTTTCCTCCTCGAAATATTTGAAAAGAGTGACGATGTTTTTGCCGTCGCTGTATTGATATTTTCTGTCATCTGTAAGCGATGATGAAAGAAATCTGCCCAAGCCGCCGACCTGAAAATCTTCATCGCAGTAATCTGTGACTTCGATTTTATCAAAAGGATTGAATTTTTGACCGTTATCCGTAAATCGGATTTCAACATGGTCCGAAACGGCAAGAGAAAATCCGATTTTTTCATTTTCGGGAGACTTTCCGTCAAACGCATAGCTACAGATATTTATGAAGATTTCCTCTGCCACAAGGCAAAGGTTAAGCTTCATCGGATGCGGAACGGCAAGCTTCAGAATTTCCGATTTGATTTTCTCAAATTCATGAATATCAAAATCAAGCTCCAGATCAACATTGCTTTTTGCCGTTAACGAGAGCATGGTCATGTCATCGTGACGGCAGACATTTTCCGAAAACTCGGTTGCTTTGTCATAAACATATTCAACAAGACTCGCTCCGCACGAGGGCTTATAGGAGCGGAGAGCTTCTTCAAGTCCGTCAACGCCCCAGAAATTTTTCTCTTTGTTCAGGGTTTCGGTAACGCCGTCTGTGTAAAGAAAAATCGTTTCTCCGGGATTGAGCGTTATTCTTTCGCTTGAAAAGGCTTCGTTAGCGAAAAGTCCCATAAGAACTCCGTGGCTGTTATCCAGAGCTTTTAGACCTCCGCCGATTTTATATGGCAGATTATGACCTGCATTTGAATAAGTGAATGAATTGTCATTGCAGTCATATATGCCGATAAAGGCTGTTACAAACAGCATTCTGCTGTTGTTTTCGGACAGAGCATTATTCGTTTTTTCCATTATTTCATTGGGTGCCAGTCCCATTTTCGCAAACTGACGGATAAGAGTCAGAGCCATGGACATGAAAAGAGCGGCGGAAACGCCCTTGCCGGACACATCGGCAACAACAACGAGATACCTTCCGTTTCCGAGCGGTATATAGTCATAAAGGTCGCCGCCGATTTCCTTGGCAGGAACCATCATTGCTTTTATGCTGCAAGCTTCATTCTCAAATTCTGGAGCCGAAAGAAATCCCCGTTGAATTTCAGCCGCAATGTTGAATTCGGCGTTTCTGTTTGCCTTTTCCTCGGACAGCCTCTTTATGCTCTCAACATAATTTTTTATGTCATCGCTCATGCTGTTGAAGGCATCCGCAATCATGGAGAATTCGGCTGTTCCCTTGCCGACGAGCTTGCTCTTGCTTTGCTTTCCGTCAGTTATATATTCCTGCATTTTGCGGCTGATTTCCTTTGCAGGCAGGGAAATACGCTTTCTCATGAAGTAATAAATTGACAGCCCTATGCAAATCAGAACAAGGGTAATCGGCAGAGCAAAAAGTGAAAACATTTTTATCATTTTTCCGGAAATATAATCATATGAGGTTTCAACACCTGCCATAATTTTATTTCCGTTGCAATCCCGAATAAGGGCAATCGTTGTTATTTCGTGGCCGAGATTGTTATCTACCGTTATGGTTGCCGATTTTTTTTCGCCGTGCCATACGGCAAGCTCATCGGGATAAAGCTCGCATTCAACATGGCGGTCAATCATGTGATTTTGGATATTCTCTTCATTTTTCTCATCAAGCACGGAGGTCGCAACATATGTAATGGAGCTTGATTTTTCATCAATGGTATAAAGATATATATAATCTGTTTCGTATTTGCTGCATATATAATCGCCGTATTGGATGATTTTATCTGAAATATTTTTATCAATCGAAACATGATTATTGTTGCTGTATTCCGTCAGATAATCCGTGTAGAGGTCAAGAGCAGTCAGAGAAATGGTGTTGTTGACGCTGAAAACCATTTTAAAAACAACGAAAAAAGCGATTGTGTATGTTATTATCATGGCTATGAGAAGAACAACAATAACCTGCCACGCAGCCTTTTCGGCAATGGATTTTTGTCTTTTGGCTTTCACGGCATTTAATCCTCCTGGAGCTTATCCACATCAAAATAATCAAGAGCGTTGATGTTGCCTATTGCACGGTCAAGATAGGCATCGTCAACCAAAGGCCATGAGAAGCCGATGCGATAAAGAATATTGGTTGTGAAAAGATTATCCGTTTCAACGGGATGCTTGCCCGGAATGTCATAAGCGGCAAGGCCGTTGAGCATGGAGTTCAATTTTTCATCGCCGAGTTTTTGGCGGAATTCGGCATAATAAGCTTCATCCTCCTCGGGGAGAATAATAATTCCGTTTCTGTTGCAGGCATCAATAACCTTCATTTCGTCAAAGCCGTATCTGTTATCGCAGTTGAATGCCGTGAATATATCGTTTGTTCCGGCAAGGAGCACCATCGCTCTTGCAGTGCAGTCAACGGGCGAAAAACGCATCGGGTCAGTCATGTGGCTGACCGGGTATTTGCCCATAACGGCAAAGCCTCTGATACCGCTGAAAAACATATTGCTTTCGAAGTTTATCTGGAATTCGCCGTCACTGTGGCGACCCATAAGGTTACCTGCTCTGATGACCTTGCCACGCATTCCACCTTCAATAGCATCAAACATTTTCAGCTCTGCATGATATTTCGATATGCCGTATTTGTTTTCCATATCGTCAATCACGAAAAGCTCGTTTTCATGCATCTTGACCTGTTTTTCGTAGCTTTCCTCCGTATGAAGTCCCGGAACGGAAACGGTTGAAATCTGAATAAGCTTCTTGTCTCTCTTTTTGCATATGTCAATAAGGTTTTCAACGCCTTTGACATTGATACGCTCAATTATGTCATCATCGGCAAAATGCTTGACACAGGCGGCACAGTTGATAACCGTATCAAACGGAACATCACAGAGAACATCAGCAAGAGCTTCGTCGGTAATATCAGCATCAATCAGCGAAACACGCTCACGGATAACATCATCAAATCCGTTGCTGAAATAATAGAAGAGCATTGCTCTCAGTCTTATTTCGCAGGAATCGAAGCTTCCCTTCCTGACAAGGCAGTATATATGACCGTCTTCAATCTCAAGCAGCTCCTTGAGGATGTGAATGCCGAGGAAGCCGACTGCACCCGTAAGCAGAACATTTCCGAGGGAGGTGCGTTTGACCTTGTTGGCATATTTCGTCATGTTCCATTTCAGAGCATCTCTTGTGGTGGTTTCCGAAGCCTTTTCGGGGGAAGCGGAAATCTTGTCGGCGTTATCCCTTGCCCAGATGAATTCCGCAAGAGCCGAGGGAGAGGGATTGGCAAAAATATCGCCGTATTTAACCTCAATGCTCTCGGACATAAGCATCATAGTGACCTTGGATGCCGAAAGAGATGTGCCGCCGATTTCGAAGAAGCTGTCATTGGCATCAATTTCTTCAATTCCGAGAACCGAAGCAAATATTTCACGAATTCTGTTTTCAATCTGTTTGTCCTTCTGACCTGCCGATTTGCTTACGCCGTTTCCGGAGCTTGTTGTTTTGATTTTTTGTTTCTTTTCAGTCTGAATTGCAACAAGGCGATTGCTTTTTGCGAATTCTTCTGCATTTTCAGCCAGATTTTCCGCAAGAGAGGAAGCAAAATTCCTATCATAGCAATTCTTTCGGTAGCTTATTTTTACCTTGTAAATTCCGCCTTCTGCGAATACCTCGATGGTCAGAGGTGCTTTTGCGGGGATAATATCAATATCCATCGTTTCAGCCTTGTGACCGCAGATTGAGTCGAAAATGAAATTATCTCCCTGATAATTGAAGAATATATCGGGCTTAAGTCCATATGCGGATGCAACATCCATATACGGAACGGAATCGTTTGACATGGTGTCGAGAATTTGATTTTGCATTCCGGCAACCAATTCGCTCACCGAGCCGTAATCCGCTATTCTGCATCTTACGGGCAGGGTCTTGACAAGCATCGCAAAGCAGCGGTCAAGGCGGGGATTGTTTCTGCCGTTATATATTGTGCAGTATGTCACATCGTCCGTGTGCAGTAGCGTTGCCAAGGTGTAAGCAAATGCACTGTTGAAGAAAGCATTCGGAGAAACCCTGAGCCTTGTGCAGCAATCCGTTACGGCTGCGGAGTTCTCTATATCGAAGAAAAATTCTCCGCTTTCTTCCTTGTTGCTTTCGGGCTGAAATTCCGGCAGACAGTCGCCGTCACAGCCGTTAAGAAGGTTTTTGTAATATTCCTTCTGAGCAGAAAGAACGCCTTCGTCAATGCTTTCTTCATAAACGGATTCGTCAAATCCGCTGAATCTTTCATTTTGCGGCTCTTTTCCTTCATAGGCAAGGTTTATATCATTGATTAAAACCGCAAGCGACACTCCGTCAGAAAGAATATGGTGAACATCAATGAAAAGATATTTTTCGGCTGGAGTAATATAAATTTCCGCTCTGTAAAGCCTTCCGCCGATAAGCATGAACGGACGGATGATTTCCTCCTGCAAGGGGAGAGCTTCAATCTCAATAACGCTTACCTCTGCCGCAGAATCGTCATTTCTGATTACTCTTATATCGCCCTTTTCGTTTGCCTTAAGGGTTGCCTTTATGTAGGAATGGGCATTTATCGCTTTGCAGACGGCTTCCCTTAATTTTTCCGTTTCAACCTCTGAATCAATTCTGAAAAGAACGGGAATGTTATATATGAGAGAATTTTCATCCCTCAGACTGTCAAGATAGACACCTGCCTGATTTTTCATCAGAGGATAATCATCAAGAGCGGTGAATTCCTCCGCAGTTTTTGCCGCTTCCGCAAGCGTGGCAATTGCTTTGATATTGCTGTTCTTTCTAATATCGGAAATGCTGATGTCAACATTCAGCTCCTCGCTGAGAAGAGAATTGAAGCGAAGAAGACCGATTGAGGTCATTCCGCATTCGAATAAATCGGATTCAATTCCGAAATCCTTTGAACCGATAATGCTTGAGGCAAAAGCATAGATAACCCTCTGCATTTCCGTTTCGGGCTTTGTTATTTCCGACCTGGTTCTTTTGATTTCCGGAACAGGAAGTGCTCTTCTGTTGACCTTCTGGTTCTGATTATACGGAATTGCGTCTATCTGCATAGTGACCTTCGGAACCATGTAGGCCGGCTTTTCGGAGCCGATGAATTTATGCAGAGCTTCAATGTTGATGGGGTTTTCTCCCGTAACATATGCGGCAATATATTTTCCGCCGGAGGCTTCGTCAAACGCCGCAACAGTCGCATCGCTGACGCCTTCAAATCTGCGGATAACCTCTTCAATTTCGGTCAGCTCAACTCTGAATCCTCTGATTTTAACCTGACCGTCACGCCTGCCGACATAATCAATTTCTCCGCTCGGAAGAAGTCTGACTATATCGCCGGATTTATACATACGGCTGTATTTTTTATCCTGACAATAGGGATTTTTCACAAATACCTCTGCCGTTTTTTCGGGGAGTCCGAGATAGCCTCTGCCGACCTGCGTGCCGGAAATGCAAAGCTCACCGACTCCGCCGGGAGGCAGCAATCTTCCGTGCTTGTCCGCAACAAAAAGCTTGATGTTGCCGCTTGGCTTTCCGATGGGCTGAAGCAGGGAGTTATCCCTGACAACCTGGTGGCAGACATATGCCATCGTTTCGCAGGGACCGTAACCGTTTATGAAATCAAAGCCATCCTGAACCTTGAAAGGAACAAGCTTTTCGCCGCCGACCATGAAAGCCTTGAGCGTTTTGCATTTTGTGATTTCGGCAAACATTCTGCCGACCTGTGTCGTCATGAATCCGTGGGTAATGCCGTTTGAAATATAGAATTTTTCAACATCAACCATGTCAAGTCTTATTTCGTCGGGAACAATATACATTCCCGCACCTGCCGATATGGCGGATATAATATCCATAATTCCGGCATCGAATCCGAAGCTGGCATAAGATGCAAGACGGGAGCTTTCGTCAATTTTCATTGTTTCAACATGGTTGAGGAAAAATGCCGCAAGGTTGCGGTTTTCAAGAACGGAGCCTTTGGGTTTTCCCGTTGTTCCCGAGGTGTAAATCATCGTGATGGCATTTTCGGGCTTTATTTCTGCCGAAGGTCTCTCACAAACGGGCAGAGTGTCGATTTCATCGGTGAAAAGAACCTTTCCCGCATAGCCTTCAATCAGATGAATAAGATTTCTGTCTGCAATCAGAAGATTTGCCTTGCTGTCCGAAAGCATATAGTTGATTCTTTCGGGAGGATAGGTGCTGTCAAGCATCTGAAAAGCCGCACCGGAGCGGATAATTCCCCATGCGGAAAGAACGGCAAAATCGTCTCTCGGAGCAAGAACAGCAACAAATTCCTCGGGCTGAATTCCCTGAGAAGAAATGTATCCTGCAATTCTGCCCGTTACAGCTTCAAATTCGGAATAATTATAAATTTTATCCTTGAAAACCAATGCTGTGTTACCGGGATGTTTTTTGACCGCTTCATCGAAAAATGTGTTTACGGTCAGGTCAGTCGGATAATCCCTGTCGGTGTTATTGAATTCATCAATAAATTTTTTCTGGCACGGCGAAACAAGCTGAATATCACAAAGGCTTTCGGCAGTCATCATGCCTTCGGCGATTTCAAACACACTTTCGCCGAGATTTTTAACAAGATTTTCAGTGTAAAGCTCATTGCTGTACTGAATCATCATATCGAAGGAATTTCCGTTTTTCAGAACAAAGCAGAGAATATCCGAAGGGCTTATCTGTGCAATGTTCACGGCACTGACAGCTTCATTCTCGATTTCAAAGCCCGAAAGAATATCTCCCTGATATGCAAAGGATATTTTCGGGGTGGCTCCGTATTCGGAAGCAAGCTCGCTGAAGGAAATGATTTCATTTCTGACCGCTCCGTGAAATGTTTTCTTGAAATTGCGGAGAAATTCAGCAGTATTTTCTTTTTCGGGAATATCAATGCAAAGAGGCAGAGTTTTTGCGAACATACCGATTGCATCAGGAAGATTTATGCAGTGTCTGCCGCTGCTGACCGTTGCGAAGCAGGCTTCATCTGAGCCTGTGAAAACGGAAAGAGCATACGCAAATGCCGCCGTATAGAATGTTGCAACCGTAATTTCATTTTTCTTTGAAAAAGCTTTTACCGTTTCATAATTCAATTCAGAGGGTGCGGGAATGAAAATGGTGCTGAAGCCGGTTCCCTTTTCTTTTCTGTCGCCGATAAGGTCGCAGTTGAAGCTCCTGCCTCCGAGCATATTTCGGAAGTAATCCTGAGCTTTTTTATATTCCTCGGAATTCATAAGCTCCTTTTCAATTTCGGAAGCTTCAAAAATTGTTCGGGTTTCGTTCGTGATTTCTTTTCCTGAGTAGCAGTCGAAAATGTTGTCGAGCATTATTTTCAGGGATGAACCGTCAAAAACCACATGATGAACATCTAAAAGAAAAGCATTTTTTTCTTCATCTTCGCATATTTCAAAACGGAAAAGGATGTCATTTTTTAGGTCATACGGCTTTATGAAACTTGCTTTTGCCGCTTCGATACTGCCTTTTGTTCTGAGAACATTGCATTCCTTTTTCCCCTCAATCATAACGGGTTCGCCGTTTTTCATGCAGACATTGACAAAAAGAGCGGGATGAGCAAAAGCAGTGTCTCTGACTGCTTTTTCGAATTTATCAAGGTCAACCGTTTTCGGAAGCTCAACCACAAACGGATTATTGTATGCGGTTGATTCCGGATTTTCCATGCACTCAAAATAGATTCCCAACTGGGATTGAGTCAGGTGGAAGATATTGTTGCTTTCCGAATTATTCATGCAGAAACCTCCTGCGTCTCCTTAGAATTAACTGAGTAATAACAATCCGAAAAAATTCTTTCGTCATCACCCGATTATGCGGACATTATAACACATTAATTCGAAAATTTCAAATAATCAAACATAACAAAATTTAAGAATCAGATAATTAATCTCGGGAGTTTGACAGTTGAAAGTGAAAAAAGTTTTGAAAGCCTTGATA
>DCII01000015.1:26569-26731 GCA_002315935.1 Ruminococcaceae bacterium UBA1730 | reverse complement strand
TCAACAACGCTGTTATCGCTACAAGTAGTTGTGCTGCGGTAGGTCCTCAGGGTGAAACCTACATTGATGCAACCAGCGGTTATGACATGATCTGGTATGCAGAAGAAAATAAGTACGAAAAATCTGAAATGTAACAAAACTGCCAATCGACAACATTCTTTG
>DCII01000015.1:0-26427 GCA_002315935.1 Ruminococcaceae bacterium UBA1730 | reverse complement strand
CGTCTTTGACGGCGTAACACGGCAGTGAGGGGGGCGGATTGCCACGTCGCTACGCTCCTCGCAATGACCGGAGAGAGGACGGATTGCCACGCTTCGCTCGCAATGACAGAACTTTCTCTGCTTCTATTATTTATGTTGGTATTATTATCATCCCCAACTTTCCGTGAAGAACCCGTTCTATCCTCAATTGAATCAATCACCATACATCTTAATTATGTGTTACATCATATTTATTTGTCAACAATACAATAAAAAACCGAGCCGAGGCTTTGAAACCTCAGCTCGGATATTTTTATGGAAACGCTGATTAAATCTTGCTTGCCGATTTATTCAGCGTTTCCTTAGCTTATTATTATTCCGAAAGGCTGTCCATTCTTTCGGGAACGGTTATGCTGAACATTTTGAGGATGTTTGCGATAACATTCTTAACGCAGATGCACAGTGCAAGTCTTGCCTGCATAAGCGGTTCGCTGTCGCAGTTAACACGGCAGGCGTTATAGAATTTATGGAAGAGGGTTGCAAGGTCAACCGCATAGCGGGTAATCTTTGCAGGGTCATAATTCCTTGCGGAAGAGATGATTTCATCCGTGAAAGCTGAAAGATGCTTAACAAGGTCTTTCTCTTCGGGAGCGGTGAGAAGCATAAGCTCCGGAATGGTGCATTCTCTGACTGTTTTGCCCTCTTCTTCAAGCTTTCTGATGATACTGCATATTCTTGCATGAGCATACTGGCAGTAATAAACAGGGTTTTTGCTGCTCTGTTCAACTGCAAGGTCAAGGTCAAATTCCATCTGCGAACCGGGTTCTCTCATGTTGAAGAGGAAACGGACTGCATCAATGGGAATATCGTCAAGCAGGTCAACAAGAGTGATAGCCTTGCCCGAACGCTTGCTCATGCGGACTACCTCGCCGTTGCTTGTGAGACGAACCAACTGCATGAGAATAACATCAAGATCATCGCCGTTACAGCCGACAGCATCAAGAGCACCCTTCATTCTCGCAACATGGCCGTGATGGTCTGCACCCCAGACATCAATTGCCTTGTTGAAGCCTCTTGCAAATTTGTTGCGGTGATAGGCAATATCGGCGGCAAAATAGGTCGGATTTCCGTTCTTTCTGACAAGAACCTCGTCTTTGAGTTCAAGGCGTTCGATTTCCTCATCGGTCTTGCCTTCTCTCTTAAGCCTTGCACCGAGAACTTCTTTGTTCTTATACCAGAGAGCACCGTCCTGCTCGTAGGTGAGACCTTTTTCCTTGAGAATGTTGATTGCTTCCGTAAGCTCTCCGTCATTATGAAGAGTGCTTTCAAGGAACCATGTGTCATAGTTGATGCGGTATTTTTCCATATTGTCTTTCATTGCGGCAATATTCTTCGGAAGGGCATAGGCAATGAGTGCCTTGCGGCGATCCTCTTCGGGAGCATCAATATATTTATCTCCGTTGATTTCTGCAAATTCGGCGGCTCTGATTTTTATATCTTCGCCGTGATAGCTGTCCTCGGGAAGCTCAATCGCATCCTCGCCCTTGAATATCTGCTGATACCTTATGTCGAGCGAAAGACCGAATTTTTCAATCTGATTTCCTGCATCGTTAACATAGAATTCACGGCTTATTCCGTAGCCTGCATAGTCAAGAACGGATGCAAGGCAGTCGCCGAGTGCGCCGCCTCTTGCGTTGCCCATGTGCATGGGACCTGTGGGATTGGCGGAAACGAATTCAATGTTTATTTTCTGACCTTTTCCGAAATCGGAGCGGCCGTAGTTATCGCCTTTTTCAAGAATATCCTGAATGATGCAGGCGTTGAAGCTTTCACGCAGGTAGAAATTCAGAAAGCCCGGTCCTGCTATTTCGCATCTGTCAAAGAATGTGTCTTCGAGAGAAATTCTGCCTGCAAGAATTTCTGCAATTTTGCGGGGAGCACAATGCAGATTTCTTGCCCATGCCATTGCGGCATTGGTTGAATAATCGCCGTTTTCCTTGTTTGCCGGCACTTCAATTATAAAATCGCTTAAAGGCTCTTCGGGGAATTCGCCGTCTGCAACCGCTCTGCCTGCGGCTTCGATGATTGCATTGCGAAGCTCTGCCATAGCCTGTTTAACCAAAAGTGACATTTTATATTTCCTCCCTAACTTCAACGGTTATTTCCAATTCATTTTCCGAAACGAGGTCGTTATTGAAATCAATATTATAGGCGAAGCTGACTTTTCCGCCGTTTTCATCAAGCTCCGAAAAAACTTTTTTTGAATAAATCCCCATCATCATTTCGCCGAACGGGGTTCTGTAAAAACAGCTGTGGCGGCGATCCATTTCAAACACCATTTCGGTGTTGTATTTGCCGGAGCGGAGCATTGAAATTCTGTTCGGAGCTTCAATTCGGAGAGCTGTTTCACAGCCCGAAAGCTCGTTGTCGGATTCTTCGTATCTGATACAGTATACGCCGTTTTCAATTCCGAAAAGCCCTGCACTTGTTAGCTCGCAACGGGCTTTTTCGCCATTCTGAATGTGCGTATCCGTAATGTGGATTATTGCATTTTTCATATCTTTTTATCTTTCAATTGCATAGTTGAGAAGCTTATCAATAAGCTCCGGATAGGGGATTCCCGATGCTTCGAAAAGCTTGGGATACATACTGATTGAGGTGAATCCCGGAATGGTGTTCGGCTCGTTGAGCATAACAAGTCCGTCTGATTTTCTGACGAAGAAATCAACTCTTGTCAGCCCTGCACAGCCCAGAGCGGTGTATGCCTTGACTGCGGCCCTTCTGACCTCTTCAAGCTTATCGGCAGGAAGCCTTGCAGGAATGTGAAGCTCGCTTTTGTTTGCGAGATATTTTGCATCATAATCATAGAAATCGTTGCAGGCAACTATTTCTCCGACAACGGATGCAATGGGTTCATCGTTGCCGAGAACCGCACATTCAACCTCGTAGCCGTCAATTCCTTCTTCAAGAACGATTTTCTTATCGTGTTCAAAGGCAAGATTACAGGCAGCTTCAAGCTCTTCAATGCTTGTTGCCTTGCTGATGCCGACTGATGAACCTGCGTTGGCAGGCTTGACGAAAATCGGAAAACCGAGCTTATCAACTGCATTGTTCAGAAGAGCGTTTTTTTCACTCAAATAGGCATTTTTGTTGAAGGCGGTCCACTTAGCCTGCGGAATGCCGCTGAAGTCAGCCATTGCGTTTGTGACGGCCTTATCCATGCAGATTGCACTTGATGCCGTGTCACAGCCTACATAGGGAATTCCCGAAATTTCAAGAAGTCCCTGCATCGTTCCGTCTTCGCCGTTTTTGCCGTGAAGAACGGGAAACACAACATCAATATATTCAATCTCGCAGGTTGCAAGGTGAATAATGCCGTGATGGGAGCGGTCGCAGGAAATAACCGCATCCTCGAGCTTGCTTTCGTCTTCAAGCCATCTGCCTTCGGGCAGAAGAGCAGGGTCACCGCTGTAAAGAAGGAATCTGCCGTCTTTGGTGATTCCCATTGTTCTGATTTCATATCTGTCTGTCGGAATTCTGCTGATTACGGAGCTTGCGGAGCAGAGCGAAACCTCGTGTTCGCTTGAAACACCGCCGAAAAGAACAAGCACTTTTTTCTTCATAATGTATCACTCCTGTGGGAACGCACACATTCCCATCATAATTTTTACAGTAAATTATATTAGCATACCCTGCCGAAATAGTCAATTATTTTTTGATTTTCATTTTTTCTATATATCTAACCTCATAATCCATCTAAATTATAGAATAATTATTATAATATTTTAGTGAATATTCTTATCGGGAATTATATTTTCTTTTAATTGTGATAGAATATAGTGTCAATACTTTCAGATTCAAAGGAGAAAATCAAATGGCAGATATTATTGCTTTGCTTACCGATGTCTATAAGGGACTTTCGCCTGCCTTTGCAGAATGCGGTTTCACTCTTGTTACCCCCGATGAGCCTGTTTCCGAGGAGCTGCCTGCAAAGAATATCAACGGATGCATAACTCTCGAATATGTCGGCGAGGATAAAGCCGCAAGGATAGAACATTTCAACAACAGAATTTCGCTCCACGGTGCACGCAAGGAGGGTGAAATTGTTTCGGGTGATTTCCATCAGCTCGCTCTTTCTCTTTTCGAAGAGGAATCGGCAAACGCAAAGGATATTAAGTTTGTTGTCAATGATTTCTCCGAAACACTTGTTGAGAATTTCGGAACAAAGGTTGTTAAGCCTACCAAGAGCAAGCTCCCGACTCCCGTTTCAAAGTCGGCGGCTAAGAGCGGAGCGGTTTCATATGACCCGAACACTCTTGCAAACAGGTTCACGGCTATTTATCCGGAGCTTCGTGATGAATATAAAGAAAACTGCGAAAAATACGGAGAATTTCTTGCGGAGGAATTTTTTGTCAATTACGGAAATGCAGTTGTTAAGAGAGTAATTACCGAAAATGACCCAACAAAAATGCGTCAGCTCTTCAAGCTCTTCAATGATGTTTATGAAGACGGCACGAACGAAACGCAGAGCCTTATCTGCGTAACGATTCTCGGTTCGCTCGAAAATAATCAGGAGCTTCTTGCAAACTGCGTTGACTATATGAGCGATGATATGAAAAGCCCCGTAATCAGTGTCAATAAATATCTTTATTCGAACGCAGGCAAGGGTGCAAGAATGAGACTTGAAAATCCCCCGAAATATAAACCCAAGAAGAAAAGTAAAAGTCCCATGTCAAGAATCGGAATGCAGTAAGGAGGGCGACGGAAAGTGGATAATCAGAATAATCAGGAGCTTGAAAATGTTGCCGTTGAGCAGGTTGCTCCCGAGGAAATGAGCACGGTTGTTACCGAGGATTATGATGCAAGCCAGATTCAGGTTCTCGAAGGACTTGAGGCGGTCAGAAAAAGACCCGGTATGTATATCGGCTCAACAAGTGTTTCGGGTCTTCACCATCTTGTTTATGAGATAGTCGATAACTCAATTGATGAAGCACTTGCAGGCTACTGCACACACATTGAAGTTGAAATCGAAGAGGGAGATATTATTTCCGTTACGGATAACGGAAGAGGTATTCCCGTTGATATTCAGGAACAGACTGGTAAGAGTGCACTTGAGGTTGTTTTCACCGTTCTTCATGCCGGCGGCAAGTTCGGCGGCGGCGGATATAAGGTTTCCGGTGGTCTTCACGGCGTTGGTGCTTCCGTTGTCAATGCTCTTTCCGAGTGGCTTGAGGTTGAAGTCCATAAGAACGGCAAAATTCATAAAATGGCATTCTCAAGAGGTCACATTACCCAGAATATGACGATTGTCGGCGATACCGATATTACGGGCACAAAGGTTCGCTTCAAGCCCGACCCGGAAATGTTCACCGAAACAACCGTTTATGATTTTGAAACTCTTCATAAGCGTCTGCGTGAAGAAGCGTTCCTCAATGCAGGTCTCAAGATTTCGATTGAGGATAAGCGTTCATCATCCGCAGAAAAAGAAGAAAAAGACCGCCTTGATGTTATGTGCTATGAGGGCGGTATCAGAGAATATGTAACCTATCTCAACAAAAACAAAACTCCGATTCACGAAGATGTTATCTATATGTCGGGTAAAAAAGATGATGCTATGGCAGAGCTTGCTCTTCAGTATTCGGATACATATAACGAGGTTATTGTTTCGTTTGCGAATAATGTTCATACTCCCGAGGGCGGTATGCACGAGGACGGCTTCAAGCGTGCACTTACCAACGCTCTCAACAAGTACGGCAAGGCAATGAACATCCTCAAGAATGATGACAAGGTTTCGGGCGAGGACTGCCGTGAAGGTCTTACCTGCGTTATTTCGGTCAAGCTTACCGAAGCACAGTTCGAGGGTCAGACCAAGGCGAAGCTCGGCAACAGTGAAATCAGAACTCTTGTCAATTCCCTTGTTTCGGAAGCTCTTGAGCAGTATTTTGACGATAATCCGTCAGTCGGAAAGATTATTCTTGACAAGGCTCTGACTGCCAACCGTGCAAGAGAAGCCGCAAGAAAGGCAAGAGAATCCGTCAGAAGAAAAACAGGTCTTGAATCGGGTCAGATGCCCGATAAGCTTCAGGACTGCAACGAAAGAGACCCGTCACTTTGCGAAATTTACATCGTCGAGGGTGATTCGGCCGCAGGCTCCGCTATTCAGGGCAGAGACTCAAGATTTCAGGCTATTCTTGCAATGTGGGGCAAGATGCTCAACGTTGAAAAGGCAAGAGCCGACAAGATTTATTCCAACGAAAAGCTTGCACCGCTTATCATTGCTCTCGGAGCAGGTATCGGCGAAGAATTCAATATCGAAAAACTCCGTTATCACAAAATCATCATCATGTCCGATGCCGATGTTGACGGTGCTCATATCAGAACTCTGCTTCTGACCTTCTTCTTCAGATATATGAGACCGCTTATCGAAAACGGATATGTTTATTCGGCAGTTCCTCCGCTCTATAAGCTTATCAGAGGCAAAACAACAAGAGTTGCCTATTCAGATGAAGAGCGTGACCGTGTTTCAGCCGAAATGAGGGGAGATAACCCGAATGTCAAGATTGATATAAGCCGATTCAAAGGTCTCGGCGAAATGGACGCTCATGAGCTTTGGGAAACCACTATGGACCCCGAAAAGCGTTCGCTTCGCAGAATCACTCTTGACGATGCCGTTGCGGCTGACCAGGTTTTCAACATCCTTATGGGTGAAGAGGTTGAGCCACGCCGTGACTGGATTGAATCAAACGCAAAATATGTTGTTAATCTTGATATTTAAGGAGGTGGCGTAAAATGGGACACAACAGAAGCTATAAACCCGAAGACATTGCTTTCCCCGATCAGGTCATAACCGAATCCGAGCTTGTCGGCGAAATGCAGAACAGTTATATCGAATACGCCATGTCCGTTCTTGTCGGCAGAGCTCTTCCCGATGTGCGTGACGGTCTTAAGCCCGTTCACCGCCGTATTCTTTACACGATGCACGAAGACGGACTCACCTCGGACAAGCAGTTCAAGAAGTCGGCAACCTGTGTCGGTGACGTTCTCGGACGCTACCATCCCCATGGTGACGCTTCCGTTTATGATGCAATGGTCAGACTCGGCCAGGATTTCTCAATGAGATATATGCTCGTTGACGGTCACGGAAACTTCGGCTCCGTTGACGGCGATCCCCCGGCCGCTTACCGTTACACGGAAGCAAGAATGAGCAAAATCAGCGAAGAAATGCTTCGTGACATCAATAAAGATACGGTTGACTGGGACCCCAACTTTGATGAAAGCCGCAAGGAACCAAGAGTGCTTCCGTCAAGATTTCCGAATCTTCTCGTCAACGGCTCGCAGGGTATCGCAGTCGGCATGGCAACAAGCATCCCACCGCATAACCTCAAGGAGGTTATCGGAGCCTGTGTCTGTCTTCTCGACAATCCCGATGCAACCTTTGAAGACCTCATGGAATATGTCAAAGGACCCGATTTCCCCACAAAGGGTATCATCATGGGCAGAGCGGGCATCCGTCAGGCATATGCAACGGGCAGAGGAAAGGTCATCATCCGAGGCAGAGCCGAATTTGAAGAATTCAAGGATAACCGCACACGCATTATTATCAATGAGCTTCCCTATATGGTTAAAAAGCGTGAGCTTATCAAAAAGATTGCGGAGCAGGTCAGAGATAAGAGAATTGAAGGCATTTCGGACCTTCGTGACGAAACCGACAGAAACGGTATGCGTATCGTTATCGAGCTTAAGCGTGATGCAAATGCACAGGTTGTGCTCAACAAGCTCTATGCTCAGACCGCTCTCCAGACAACCTTCGGAATTATCATGCTTGCTCTTGTTGATAATCAGAAACAGCCGAAGGTTCTCAATCTCCGTCAGGTGCTCGATGAGTATCTTGCATTCCAGAAGGAAATAATAATCCGCAGAACGCAGTTTGATTTGAAGAAGGCTCTTGAGAGAGCACATCTTCTTGAAGGACTTATTATTGCTCAGGATAACATTGACGAAGTAATCAAGATTATCCGTGAAAGCTATGATGATGCAAGAGAACGCCTTATGGCACGCTTCGGTCTTGACGAGGTTCAGGCTCAGGCAATTCTCGATATGCGTCTCAAGGCTCTCCAGGGTCTTGACAGAGAAAAGCTCGAAAACGAATATAAAGAGCTTGAAGAAAAAATTGCTTATTACCGTCAGCTTCTTGCAAGCGATGAAATGATAAGAGATGTTCTCAAGCAGGAGCTTACCGCTATCAGCGACAGATTCGGCGATGACAGACGCACGGAAATTGCCGATGTCAGCGGCGAGGTTGATATGGAAGAGCTTATTCCCGAAACAGATTGCGTATTCACTCTTACCAACAGAGGTTATATCAAGCGTACCGCCGTTTCGGAATATAAACAGCAGAACAGAGGCGGCAGAGGCAGAAACGGAATGAAGCAGCGTGAAGAAGATTTCGTTAAAACGATGTTCAGCTGTTCGACCCATGATTTCATTATGCTCTTCACAACCAAGGGAAGAGTTTACAGAGTTAAGGGCTATGAAATTCCCGAAGGCTCAACCAACAGCAAGGGAACTAATGTTGTTAATGTTATTCCTCTTGATGCCGATGAAAAGGTTTCCGTCATGATAAAGGTTCCCGATTTTGAAAGCGGCGAATATTATCTCTGCATGGCAACAAAGAACGGCATAATCAAGAGAAGTGAGCTTGATGCTTATAAGAACATCCGCAAGAGCGGAATTTTCGCCATCAACCTTGATGAGGATGACCAGCTTGCATGGGTTAAGCTCACAACCGGTAAAGAAAATCTTATTCTTGCAACAAAGAAGGGCATGGCAATTGCATTTGAAGAAACGGATGCAAGAGTTATCGGCAGAACCGCAAGAGGCGTTAAGGCCATCACTCTCAAGGATGGCGATTATGTTATCGGCATGGATATTCTCCGTGAAGGTGCTCAGGTGCTTACCGTCAGCGAAACGGGTCTTGCAAGAAGAAGCGAAATAACCGATTACCGCATTCAGTCCAGAGGCGGTAAGGGTCTGACGAACTACCATACCGAAAAATTCGGCGATGTTGCCGCAATTGAGGTTGTTGATTCCGAAAATGACCTTATGCTAATTTCCTCTGACGGCGTTATTATCAGACTTGCAATTGACTCCGTAAGAGCCTGTGCAAGGCCTTCAAAGGGTGTTCGTGTTATGAGAATAACCGAGGGCGAAAAGCTTATCACTGCTGTTTCCGTTCCTGCGGATGAAAACGAAGAGGTTGAGGCTCTTCCCGAATCCGACGGAGCTGAAGATATTGCCGAAACAGAAGAAAATTCGGAAGAATAATCAAAAATTTTCCGATTTTTCTTGACATCGCATTAAATTCTATATATTATGAAAAAAACTTGCATAATTAACGAAGGAGGGTCAATATGAATATTGCGTTGATAGCACATGATGCCAAAAAGGAGCTTATGGTTCAGTTCTGCATCGCTTATTGCGGAATTCTGAGCAGACACAACATCTTCGCAACCGGCACAACCGGCAAGATGGTTTCGGAAGCTACGGGGTTGGAAATAACTTCATTTATGAGCGGTTCTCAGGGCGGAGATCAGCAGGTCGCTTCAAGCATAGCCTGCAATGAGATTGATTTGCTTCTCATATTCAGAGATCCCCTTACCGCAAAACCTCATGAACCGAACGAAGCAACTCTGTTAAGACTTTGCGATGTTCACAATATTCCGGTTGCAACCAACATTGCAACTGCCGAGGCTCTTATTCATTCGCTCGCAAGAGGAGACCTCGACTGGCGTGACATTGTAAATCCGAAATAAACCGTTCAGCCGGCGGCAGAAATGCCCCCAATCTCAATCATTCCGGGGGTCATCTGAGGATGACCCCTTGCAAACTTTAAAGGAAGATGATATATGGCACTTTTAACCAAAGCAATTAAGGGCACTCAGGATATAATGCCCACAGAAGTTTATAAAAATCAGTTTATCGAGCAGACTGTTCTCGATATTGCAGGCAAATTCGGATTCAGAGAAATCAGAACACCTGTTTTTGAACATACGGAGCTTTTTCAGCGTGGCGTAGGCGACACCACCGATGTTGTGCAGAAGGAAATGTATACCTTTGACGACAAGGGCGGCAGGTCAATCACTCTTCGCCCAGAAGGAACGGCAGGTGCAGTAAGAGCTTTTCTTGAGCACGGACTTTTCAACGAGACTCTTCCGCAGAAGCTCTGCTACATTCTCAACTGTTACCGCTATGAAAAACCGCAGGCAGGCAGATGGAGGGAATTCCAGCAGTTCGGCGTTGAAATGCTCGGAACGGCTTCTCCTGCCGCAGATGCAGAGGTAATTTCTCTTGCAAATGAAATTTTCGCTTTCCTCGGCGTTGAGGGAATAGAACTTCAGCTCAATTCAATCGGTTGCCCCGAATGCAGGAAGAAATATCACGAAGCTCTCAAGGCGTATTTCGAAGCAAAGAAGGAAAACCTTTGTCCTACCTGCCTTGAAAGGCTTGAAAAGAATCCCATGAGAATTCTTGACTGCAAAAGTCCCATCTGCAAGGACATCAGCAAGGATGCTCCCGTTATTATTGACTATATCTGCGATGAATGCTCCGCTCATTTTGAGAGCGTTAAAAAGTATCTCACCGCAATGAATATAGATTTCACCGTCAATCCCAAAATCGTAAGAGGTCTTGATTATTACACAAGAACCGTTTTTGAGTTCGTTTCAACCGACATCGGTGCACAGGGAACAGTCTGCGGCGGTGGAAGATATGACGGACTTGTTGAAGAGCTTGGCGGCCCGAAAACACCGGCTCTCGGCTTCGGAATGGGCACGGGCAGACTTCTTATGCTTCTTCAGTCGCAGGGAATTGAGCTTCCCACTCCCGACAGCTGTGATATTTATATTGCTCCTATGGGCGAAAATGCTTCCGTTAAGGCAATGGCTCTTGTAACCGACCTTCGTGCCGCAGGAGTCGGTGCACAGACGGATGTTGCAGGTCGTTCGCTCAAGGCACAGATGAAGTTCGCAGATAAGATTGATGCAAAATACACAATGGTTCTCGGCGATGATGAAATCGCATCAGGCTCGGCAAAGCTCAAGGATATGACCAACGGCGAAGCCTTTGATATTAAGCTTGATGAGCTTGCCGATGAATTCATGAATTTCATGCTCCGCCGTGAAACTGCCGCTCTCGGCGAAAGCATAGGCGTAGCAGACGGAATTGACCTTACTGCTTTACTTTGATTTTTATTCCGAAAGGACAGATAATAAATGGATTTTATGACCGGACTTAAAAGAACGGATTACTGCGGCAAGCTCCGTGCATCGGATGTCGGCAGAACCGTTGTTGTTGCAGGTTGGGTTCAACGACAGAGAGACCTCGGTGCACTTATCTTTGTTGACCTTCGTGACAGAGAAGGCGTTGTTCAGCTCGCATTTGACGAAAAGACCGATAAGGAAATTTTTGACAAGGCTTTTGCCGTAAGAAGTGAATATGTGCTCATGGCAAAGGGCGTTGTCAGAGAGCGTTCATCGAAGAACATGGAAATTCCGACAGGTGAAATTGAAATCGAGGTTGAAGACCTCCGTGTTCTTTCGAAGAGTGAAACCCCTCCCTTCGAAATCGTTGACAATTGTCAGACAGCGGAGCTTACAAGGCTTAAATACCGCTATCTTGACCTTCGCCGCCCTGACCTTCAGAAGAATATTCTCATGCGTCACAAAATTGCGAAGATTACAAGAGATTATTTTGACGAAAACGGCTTTATAGAGATTGAAACTCCTATTCTCATCAAGTCAACTCCCGAGGGTGCAAGAGACTATCTTGTTCCCAGCCGTGTTCATAAGGGCAAGTTCTATGCCCTTCCCCAAAGTCCTCAGCTTTATAAACAGCTTTCGATGGTAGCCGGTTTTGACCGCTATATGCAGATTGCCCGTTGCTTCCGTGATGAAGACCTTCGTGCAGACCGTCAGCCGGAATTCACCCAGATTGACCTTGAAATGTCTTTCGTTGACATGGAAGATGTTCTTGCAATCGGTGAGGGCTACATGAAGAGAGTTTTCAAAGAGGCTCTCGGCGTTGATGTTCAGCTTCCCCTTCCCAGACTTACTTATAAGGAAGCAATGGAGCGTTTCGGCAGTGATAAGCCCGACACCCGCTATGGACTTGAAATTTATGACCTGAGCGAAATCGTCAAATCCTGCGGATTCGGCGTGTTCACAGGTGCGATAGAAGCCGGCGGCTCCGTTCGTGGAATTACCGCAAAGAATGCTGTCAATGTTCTCACACGAAAAGAAATTGATAAGCTTACCGAAACCGCAAAGGGTATCGGTGCAAAGGGTCTTGCATGGGTAAGACTTAACGAAGACGGCACTTTCAGCTCGTCATTCGGCAAGTTCCTCACGGAAGATGAAATGAATGCAGTTCTTGCAAAGGCTGATGCAAAAGCCGGCGATGTTGTTATTATTGTCGGTGACACAAAGAACAATACGGTTCTCTCGGTTCTCGGTGCACTTCGTCAGATTGTCGCTAAGAAGCTTGACATTATCCCAGAGGGTCAGTATAATCTCCTTTGGATAACGGAATTCCCGTTCTTTGATTGGGATGAAGAGCTTGGTCAGTTCGTTGCAATGCATCATCCGTTCACTTCGCCTATGGATGAATGCCTTGAATATCTTGAAACCGACAAAGCAAGGGTCAGAGCAAAGGCATATGACCTCGTTCTCAACGGTATTGAGCTTTGCTCGGGTTCAATCAGAATTACCAATCCCGACCTCCAGGCAAGAATTTTCTCTCTTCTCGGTCTTTCCGATGAAGAAGCTCATACGAAATTCGGCTATCTCCTTGATGCCTTCAAATACGGTGCTCCTCCCCACGGCGGAATGGGTATCGGTCTTGACAGACTTATCATGCAGATGCTCGGCTGTGAATCTCTCCGTGATGTTATTGCTTATCCGAAGGTTCAGAATGCGAGCGAACCGATGACCGATTGTCCTGCAACAGTTGATGATATTCAGCTTAAGGATCTCGGCATCACAGAAATGAAAACAGAAGAATAAACTGTAAAGGGTGTTTTAATTATGGCAAGAGTATTTAATTTTTCAGCAGGTCCTTCAATGCTTCCCGAAAGCGTTCTCAACCGTGCAGCGGCTGAAATGCTTGATTACAAGGGAACAGGTCAGTCGGTTATGGAAATGTCACACCGCTCAAAGGCTTATGAGCCAATCATCTTCGGTGCTCAGCAGCTTTTCAAAGAGGTTCTTAATGTTCCCGATAACTACAAAATCATTTTCGCACAGGGCGGAGCTTCAACTCAGTTTGCGGCTATTCCCCTCAATTTCATGAACGGTAGCGGCAAAGCGGATTATGTTCTTTCGGGTCAGTTCTCAACAAAGGCTTATAAAGAAGCTCAGAAATACGGCGATGTTAAGGCAGTTGCTTCCTCAAAGGAACAGAATTTCACCTGCATTCCCGAGCTTAACAAGGCTGATTTTACTCCTGATGCAGACTATTTCTATATCTGCCAGAACAATACAATCTACGGAACCCGTTTCACAGAGCTTCCCGACACGGGCAATGTTCCTCTCATTGCCGATGTTTCATCCTGCTTCCTTTCAGAGCCTATGGATGTTTCAAAATACGGCGTTGTTTACGGCGGTGCTCAGAAGAATGTTGCTCCCGCAGGTCTTACGGTTATCATCGCAAGAGAAGACCTTCTCGGCAATGCAAGAGATTATACTCCCACAATGCTCGATTATAAGACTCTCGCAGATAACGATTCAATGTATAACACTCCTCCGTGCTGGTCAATTTATATGTGCGGACTTGTTCTTGAGTGGATCAAGAATATCGGCGGCCTTGAAGCAATGAAGCTCCATAACGAGAAGAAGGCGGCAATCCTCTATGATTTCATTGACAACAGTAAGATGTTCAACAACCCCGTTAAGAAGAGCGACCGTTCAATGATGAACGTTACCTTCGTTACCGAGAGCGATGAGCTTAACGCAAAGTTCGTTAAGGAAGCCGCAGAAGCAGGCTTCGTTAACCTCAAGGGTCACCGTTCAGTCGGCGGCATGAGAGCAAGCATCTATAATGCAATGCCCATCGAAGGCGTTGAAAAGCTTGTTGATTTCATGGGCAAGTTCGAAAAGAACAACTGAGGAGGATAAGGCAATGTTTGATATTCTCACATTAAATAAGATTTCTAAAATCGGTCTCGATAAGCTCGATTCCGCAAAATATAACTGTGCAGATAATTTTGATGCTCCCGATGCAATTCTTGTCCGTTCGGCATCAATGCACGAAATGACACTCAACGAAAAAACCGTTGCAATCGCAAGAGCAGGTGCAGGTGTCAACAATATTCCCGTTGCCGATTTTGCAGAAAAGGGCGTTGTTGTTTTCAACACTCCCGGTGCAAACGCAAACGCTGTTAAGGAGCTTGTTCTCTGTGCTCTCTTCCTCGCTTCAAGAAAGGTTGCGGAATCAATTGATTGGTGCAAAACTCTCAAGGGCGAAGGCGATGCAGTAGGTAAGCTCGTTGAAAAAGGCAAGGGTGCTTTCGCAGGTCCTGAAATTCTCGGCAAGACCCTCGGCGTTGTCGGCATGGGTGCTATCGGTGCTCTCGTTGCAGAAGGTGCAAAGGCTCTCGGCATGAAGGTTATCGGTTATGACCCCTTCCTTTCGGAAGAAAAAGCCGAAGCTTTCAAGGCAGAGGGAATTGAAGTCACCGCTGACCTCGATGCAGTTTTTGCCGCAAGCGATTATATCACTCTTCATCTTCCTCTCAATGACGGCACAAGAGGACTTATCAATGCCGATTCATTCGCAAAGATGAAGGATGGCATAAGAATTCTCAACTTTGCCCGTGGAGAGCTTGTTGCTTCCGCAGACATGGTTGCCGCTCTCGAAAGCGGAAAGGCCGCCGCTTATGTAACAGATTTCCCGACCGATGAGCAGATTGGTGTTGCCGGCGTAACGGCTATTCCTCACCTCGGTGCATCAACTCCCGAAAGCGAAGATAACTGTGCGGCTATGGCGGCTCAGGAGGTTGCCGATTATCTTGAGAAGGGCGAAATAAAGAATTCCGTCAACCTTCCCAATGCAAAGCTTCCCGAAGCCTTCACAGTCCGTACCTGCTTCATCCATAAGGAAGATGCAGATTTCGGTGCAAAGGCAGTTGCCGCCGCTTCGGCAGACGGAGCTGCAGTCAAGAATCTTTTCACCGCCGCCAAGAAGGGTATGGGTTACACTGTTGTTGACACCGACAAGGCATTCAATGCCGATGTTGAAGGTGCAATCAGAGTAAGAGTTCTCGGCTGATTAGTTCAATAAAGAAAATGAAGGCTCACCTGAATTGACGGGTGAGCCTTTTGGCGATTGGAGTATCAGAATTTGAAAAGAATGTTAAAAAGCTCTGAAAAATCTGAAAACATTTCTGCAAACAAACCTATAGGTAAGTTTAATAATAAAATAGCAGGACACAATGTAAAAAGCAACAGAAGAGGCGATAACAATACAGCTTCAACGCAATAACGGGGTATGTACAGTAATTGATCCATAGCATATTTGATCTTTTCTTTTTTCGCTTCTTCCTTTGAAGGTACATCTTTCTTGACCTGATAGCAGATTTTTCCGTTGCACAATGCCGTGAAAGTGTATTCGCCCGACTCTTCGAAAAGATACTGATATCCAAAGTCTGAATCAATTCCGTTAATTACTGTTGTTGTCACGCCGCTCGGGGTTGTTATTTCAAGAGAAAATGTATTTAACAGACCGTTCGGAATATCCGAGTGTATGAATGCTGAACAGCCCACATAAAAGTCATCGCAATAAGATGTTAAATTCCCTTTGTGGTCTCGTCTTAATGTAAATGAGAATTTATATGTGTATTGGCTCTTGGTATCATTTACTGTTGAAATTTCTTCGGATGAAAGCTCTGTCCCATTAAGAACAAAGGATTCTGCCGCAAAATTTATTTCTGTTATTCTGTCTTCCGAAAACTCGGAATCTGCCATAATGAGAAGACCTGTACGGCTGCATTGCTCGTTTGGAAGAACCACAAAATATTCATTCTCTTTTATTGAAGTTTCATCATTTGCCCGGTTAGCGACAATTTTTCTTCCCGATTCATATGTCAGTTCGATTTCCGAGCCGGATTCATTAGGATAATAGGAATCATAGAATTCAGCATAAATATATTCTTCTGAAAAATATTCCGAGCATATTACCATGGGATTATTTTCTGCAAAACCCGAAACGCAGCAGACTGAAAATGCGATGATAATTGATAAAAGTAATGAGATTAATTTTTTCATGGTGGTGACTCCTTTTTTAATTGTTGTTTAAGGATACGCTGATTAAATTTTGCTTGCCGATTTATTCGGCGTTTCCTTAATTCTATTCGTTTTTCGATTAAGAAACAATTGCCAAACCAATTAAAAAAGAATAAAGAAATTCTTAAGAGAAATTAAAAAATGCCCGTGGAAAACCCACAGGCATAATAAATATCATGGTATTAATAATAACGGTAGCTTGCAATAACCTTGCCGAGAATTATAACCTCGTCAACGATAATCGGTTCATAGGTGTCATTCTGCGGCTGAAGGCGAAAATGACCGTTTTCCTTATAGAATGTTTTGACGGTTGCCGAATCATCAATGAGAGCAACAACCATGTCGCCGTTGACCGCTGTCGGAGTTCTTTCAACTATAACAATATCGCCGTCAAGAATTCCTGCCTGAATCATGCTCTGACCACGCACACGAAGGGCAAAAAGCTCCTTATCCTGCGAACCCGGAAGCGAAAACGGAAGATAGCCTTCAATGTCCTGAACAGCAAGAATTGGTGAACCTGCGGTAACGGTTCCGAGCAGGGGGACCTGTGCAACATTTTCTGCCTGACCGACAATCTTGATGCATCTCTTAAGCATAGGCGGTCGCTGAATGTAGCCTGCCGCCTCAAGCGAATCAAGGTTTGCCTGAACCGAAGAGGTTGAACGCAGACCGACCGCCGCACCGATTTCTCGCACACTCGGAGTCATACCGTCTTTTGATTTTTCAAGGAGATAATTATATATTTTCTGCTGGATAGGGGTTATCTGTTTCATAATGATACCTCTCTATTATTCTTGTTTCAAATTAAATCGGCACTTTACGCACCTTGCCACAGGTATTATAGCACAAATGTTCATCAAATGCAAACATTTGTTTGCAAATTTTAAAAATTTTTTTATTTTGTTTTATTCGTCATTCAAATGTGATATAATCGGTTTATCAATTCTGTTATGGAGGGATAACAATGGCTGAAAAGAAAACAGAAGATAAATCAATACCGAACGCCCGTTTCCCTGAGCAGGCGGGTGTCAGCAGTGAAGAAATTAACGCCCTGATTGAAGATTTTGACGAAAACAATGTCGAGCTTCATTCAATTAAAATAATGCGTTACGGAAAGTCGGTTTATGAAGCATACAGGTATCCTTATAACGCAGAAACTCCGCATACTATGTATTCGGTCAGCAAAAGCTTCACTTCAATTGCAATCGGTTTTGCGATTGATGAGGGCCTCTTGACGCTTGACACAAAGGTGATTGATATTTTTCCCGAATACAGACCGTCAAAAACCGATGAAAAGCTTGAGCAGATGACGGTTTTTCACCTTCTGACCATGACCGCCGGCAAGGAGGTCAGCCTCGTTGTTGACAGAACAAAGGGCAGATGGGTCAAGGATTTCTTTGATTCAAGATGGTATGCCGCTCCGGGAGACGGATGGAAATATATCAGCGAAAATACATATATGTGCTCCGCAATCATAACAAAGCTCACGGGGTTGAGCATGATAGATTATCTAACTCCGAGGCTTTTCAAGCCCCTCGGGATTGACAGAAAGCCATTCTGGGAATCAGACCCGGCAGGAGTCAATGCCGGCGGTTGGGGATTATTCATCACAACCGATGAGCTTGCAAGATTTGTTCTCTGCCTTTCGCAGGGAGGAAAATATGCGGGTGAGCAGGTCATTCCCGAATGGTATATCAAGGAAGCGACCTCGAAGCAGGTCAACAATAACGGCAACACAGGCGAGGATGCCTCAAATGGCTATGGATTCTTCTTCTGGAGAAACAGGTTTGAAAACTCATACCATCTTGACGGAATGTTTTCGCAGTACGGCATTGTTCTTGAGGATTATGACGCTGTTATCGTGACCACCTGCAGTGAGATTGATGAGCAGAAAACGAAGGACTGCATCTTCCGCCATGTTCCTGCAATGTTTGTTGAAAAGAGCAGGTCAAAGCCGAAGGATTCTCCTGCACTCAAAGAGCTTTCTCCGCTTGCTCCGATGGAAGCAAGGCCGAGAAGCGTTATGGAAGAATTCATCAAGGGCAGGATAATTCATTTTCCGAAAAATCCTCTTCTGAATGCAACCCGTTGGCCGCTTTCAATGCTTCCGCTGGCAGTAGTTTTTATGTCTGCCGACAGAGCGGGAAATATTGATAATCTTGTGATTTCGTTCAGAGAGGACGAATGTGTTGTTGCATGGGATGAGGGAAGAGTGCATAACAGCGTTGTTTGCGGAATGGACGGAAAAGAAAGATTCAGCAAAATGCATCTCGCCGGAATTGATTTTACGGCGGTCAGTTCTGCGGCGTGGATAAGCGACAGCATAATTGAAATTCATATCAGACCGCTTGAATCAATCTGCGAGCGAAGAATTGAAATAGAATTCAAGGGAAATACCGTTATTCTTTATCCCTCAAGCAGTCCGTCTCTCAAAACAATTGCAGATAATGTCAGCTGGGTGGTTTCGGAAATGATTCCGAATAAGAATATTGCAAACCTCGGAGCAAAGGCAGTCAGTCAGCTTGATAAAATTGTTGAATTCCCGATGATGGGAAAAATGTATTGATAATCGGTGGTGAGAAAATGGCGGAAGCAGAAAAAAACAAGGCCGAAAAGGGAAAAAAATCATATTTTGCAAGAATAATTCTGCTCCTGACAGTTCTTTATCTGATTGCGGGATTCAGCCTTTTTCAAAATCAGATATGGTTTCATTTTGCACAGGAGAAGGCGATAAATAATGAATTCTATGCCGCTCATGCTATTGCTTGCAGAGCAGATGATGACGAAAGCACTGTGCTGAGAAATTATATCAGTCTGCGAATTGAAATCAATAAAAAATATCCGGCTATGCTTGCGAAGTATGATGAAGAAACAATGAATCAGTGGCGAAGGGAAGCCAAAAGGCTTGTTGCTTATTCTTACGCATTCAACGATAAAACATCGCAGTCGGTCAGCCGATTGAGCGAAACGCTTGAATTGATATGCTCCTTGTATGACGAATACCACGGAATGCAGGATGAAATCCTTGAAGCAATGGATGTTTTTGAAGAAATGAACAGGCTTTATTCAAAGGATTCGGAGGGCAGAAGCATTTCCTTCACGGTTAAGGAAGAAAAAGAAAAGATTGAAAACTGGATGGAGCTAAACGAATCAATTTCGAGCGTTGCATACAGAATACCGGGCTATGAAAACAGTTATCTTCTGAATTATCTGATAACGGAAATAAGAAGCGAATGCGAAGAGCTGAATGGTGCAATGAGGCTGATTCTTTCGGAAGGATATTCCGAAACGGATTTCGTCCGTCTCAGCGGCGAAGCGAAAAAAAGCTTCCCCGATATTCAGAGCAACGGAGCGAAAAAAGCGAATGTTTCGAGAAAAGAAGAATATGTTTCTCTGATGAATGTGGGAATGGATAAAATTCTTGCCGGTGACCTTGCAGAATTTTATACGGTTGGTCTGAATTGATTAATGCGAAAAAAGGGACTTTAAAGTTATCTCTCGAGAGATAGTTCTTTAAAGTCCTTGTTCATTATTTATAGCATTCTTCGGGAGCGGCATTCTTGTGCGGAATGTTTGCCGACATTGTTGCAAGGAAATCATCGGCATTCAGGATAACAATATGGTCATCCAATCCCGAAACGAATTTCTGAATTGCTTCAGGCTTCATGCTCCACGCCTGAACGCAGATAACGGAATAACCGTTGATTGAGTTGATGTCAACGGGATAATTGTTGATAATGTCAGATTGGCTTTTTATCCATTCATCCGTTGCACCGCTATATCCATCGTCTGCCCAGAGCGACATCCGCACGCTTGCGAAGGGTTTATCGTTTGAAAACCAGACCTTGCCTTTGCCACCTCTGTATCCATCGGGGTCAAGATAAAGAATTCCGCCGTCAATATTATCAAATCTTGAATAATATCCGAGCCTGTAAGCAAATTTTGCATCCTTCAGAAGAGTGTAGTCATCAAGAATTGTGAGTATTTTCTGATTGCTTTTCAACATAGCGGATGCGGTTCTTGCTGTCATAAGGTCAAGCGATTCAGCATCATAGCAGGCAGGGTTGCAATAGCCTATTCCCGAAGGACCTGCAACAAAATACTGGTTAACATTTGCCTTTGAATATGTACGCTTAACAGCGGACGGACAGAATTCCTGCAAGAAGGGCGAGAAGGTCCAGGTCATAGGAATATCGGGATAGTTTTCAACAGTCTGATGGTATTCGCCGAACCCGTTTTGAATCCACTGGCAGTTGTCACCGTCTGAAAAAACGAGTGTAACATAATGCTTTGTGGGGTCGTTATAAGCAATAGGCTCATCGCCGTTGATATCCGGAATATCGGCATTAAATAATGAAAAATACGAGTTATTCCAGCATATATCGGAGGGAGTTATATAGCATCCGAGCTTTGAAATATGAGCGACGAATCCTTTTTCTTCTTCAGTCCAACCCTGAATGGATGTGTTTTTTCCGCTCCATTCAATAACTTTATCAAGAAATTTATAGTCTTTTTTGGTGCAGTCTGTATAGAAGCAGAAAATTTTCTGCTCAATTGCCAGGTCACGCAGACCGGGCATCGTGTATTTTTCGTGGACTAAAATTCCTTTTCTGAAATTGTCACGAAGAGCTTCCCAATGTTTTTGCTGAAATTCCAAATCATAAGTATCCTGCGAAATATCCATCTTAAGAGCAAGTCCGCATTGCTTTGCGACCGCTTCGGTGTTTTCCTGAACCGGAAGTCAGCCGTTAACGGTTGCATAGTTTGTTGCAACATTCAATCCCTCGGCAAATTCGGATTCACGATAGAGAATATATCCCGAAACATAAGATTTGAATTTTTCAATCAAGGAGGCGAGGTTCAGGGTTTCGTAGTTAACCTTTATACCCGATTGTTCAACATTTTTGAGATATTCCTTATCTATCCAACTGCGAATAAGAACAATGCTTGGGTTTTTTTGAGCAACTATTCCCTGTAGAGAAATCGCTGTCAGCTTTTCTTCATAGGAATAACCTCCGATGTCAATTGCAAAAACCTCATCGCCGAGTTCCTTCTTTTCGATAACACCTTCCAGCGAAAGAAGCTCATTCTCAGAGCAGGCTTCGGGAATGGCAGGCTCTGAAATCAGAGAAATTGAGCCGAGAAAAATTACAAATGCAGTAAAAAATGCGGTGATTTTATTAATCATTTTAATTCCTCGTTATTTTCTGATGATGGGGCTGTTGAGAATGCCGACTGTACGAAGAACATATTCATAGCACCAGCAGCAGCCTGAGCTTCTCCAAGCTCCCGGTCCGTGCCATGATTCCTTGTCATTGCAGAGATGAATGGGACCGAAAGCGTTATAACGATTGCCGAAGAGAGTTATGTCAACCTTGTGGTTGCCTGCCTTGAGACCGTCTGCAATAAGGATATAGGGAGGATAAACAATTTTGCCCTTTTCTTCGCCGTCAACCGCAACCGAGATAAGAGTGCCCTTGTAGTTTGTTGCTTCAATCTGAAGAGCACCGTCCGATTCGGCTTCAAGATGATAAGTGATGTTTCCGCCGTAGAACGGAAGACCCTGGTTGAGGATTGAGCCGAATGCAAGCTTTTCGGGCATTGCAATGAGCTTCTTATTTTTGCCGTTGACCTCAACACCGAAGTTGCCGAGAATATAGCACCATTCGGTGTTTGTTCTTGTTCCGAACGGAACATCAATTTCGAGAATGTTTTCGCCCTTTCTGATTTCGGGAAGAGCGGCTGTCTTTATATCCTTGTCGGTAAACCAGCCTGTAACGGCGTTGCTGACTTTCTTGCCGTTGAAACGGATTGCAAGAGCTTCCATATCCTCTGCGGCAAGCTCTGCACCTGCATAATCAATATCGCTGTTGATTTTGAAGCGGAGAGTAATCTTATGTGATGGAATTTCTTTTTCTATGCACCAGGGCTGAACAACATTGCCGCCTCTTTCGGGATAACCGACTGCCTCACGGCATACATTATCGAGGCGGAGAATTTCTTCCTCTGCCTTGAATTCACCGCCGTCAAGCGAGAATTCCGCTGTGTCAAGAAGAAGAACATTGCGTTCCGAAAGAGTGAACGGAACAAATTCGGGAAGAGAAACAACCTTTGAGGGAAGAGCCTTTTCTGCTTCCGCTTTCTTTTCCGCCTTTTTGCCTTCGCAGAATTTTAGAAGAAGGCTGTCATAATCATAAAGAGTTTTTGCAACAACCGTGTTGCCGTTGATGTATTCGCATGGAATATCATAGATTTCGCCGCTGATTGTGTCATAGACCTGCGGAAGATATTCGCCCTTGACGGTTATGCGGAGCTTATGTTCCTTAACGATGCACTTGTTATATGGTTCATCGCAACGGCTGATGAAGAGCCATTTGCAGTCCGTATCCTGACGGAGCTGATAAATGAAGCCGTCTGAAAGGCTTCCGTCTGCGTTTCTGATTGTGACGGAGCGTTCTGCTTCAAGAGCATTGAGAAGCTCCGCTCTGTCATAGGAGATAACCTTTGATTTTTCATAGAGTTTCTTGCCGATGTCGGAGAATTCGCCGTCACTGACTGTCGGAGCTGAGCCCATGAAGATAAGCTTTCCGCCTGCCTTGAGGAAGCCTTCGAGGCGTTCAACCGTTGTTGCACGGAGACTTTCGCAGTCGGGAACAACAATTGCATCATATTCCATGCAACCGACCTTGAGAGGAGCTGAAGCCTTTTCGCAGAGAGAGGGAAGGAGAGATTCGCTGATGAAGTTGAAATCAATGCTTCCCTTGAGAAGCCATGAAGTGAGATTTTCGAATTTTTCGTTCATATATGAACGCTCAAGCTGGGTCTTGTCGTTCGGACCCCAATGAAGCCAGAAGCTCTCAATCGGATGAATAACGCCGACCTTGACTATGGGCTTACCTCTTGTCATGGCGGTGTTTACTCTTGCAAAATGGTCTTCAAGATATGAAAATTCGCCGTACCACGGGGACTGATAATGGATTGAAGCGGGATAGTCTCTCTTTGCTTCGCCGCCCATTGCAACCCATGAAAGGTGGGGAACTCTGACCGTTACGCCGAGGCACGCCTGCCAGTCGCCGTGAAGCTTATATCCTCTGAAATCATAATCCCATCCCGTAACTCCGTAAAGCTCCGAAAGCATACCCTCTCTGCCGAACTGATGAACGGCGGACTGAGCCTGCTTTGCTGTTGTGAACTCAAGGCGTGCACAGAGCATATCAATGCCGGGAATGCCGAATCCACGATAGGATCTCATTGCTTCGCCGAGAGCGGCACACTGGCTGTGGAGAGTCGGTTCTTCCATCAGATGACCGGTGAGAGCGATATTGTTTTCCTTGCACCAGTCTCCGCAGGTGTCTGCAAAAGCCTCAGTGAAAAGCTCGCAGATATGGTCGTGATAATGGTATCTTGTTTTGGAAACCTTCTTTTCGGGAAGCTCCCAGAAAAGCTCAGGCAGAGAAGCAAGAATATCCTCGCCGTACTGTGCTTTATATGATTCTGGCAGAGAATCGGTCCAGGGCATGATTATATCGTCAAGGTCGGTGGAGTTGCCCATAACCTTTTTGCGAGTGAACTGCGGTTCATCGGTGAAGATTGCGGGAACTGTTTCGTCGAATTCGTCTCCGATGGCTTCTTTATATTTTTCATGAGTGACCTCGACAAAACGCTCGATTGATTTCTTGTCGAGAGTGTTGACATAGGTCTGACCGTTATACCACGGAGAGGGAGCGTGAATCTTGAGATAGGCATACCATTTTGTGCCCTGTGCTTCTTCGCTTTCGTCAATCTTTTTATATGAAGCAAGGTAGCCTTCGCTGTCAAGCTTAATATCATAGCAGCTGATGAGATAGCCTTTTCCGCTTCTTCCGCCCTCTGCACAGGCATCAATTACATCAGCCTTGTCAACCGCATCAAGTGAGCATGGAGTGGGAGTGAAGAGCAGGCAACGGGCACGATACTGCTCGTCCTTGGTGACGATTCCGCCGGCCGCTCCTGAGGGCCAACGGTCTTCATCATAGAGCCATGCAAGCATTTCTTCTTTTTTTGCCTTGTTAACGCAGCCCTTGACGAGATTCATGAATTCATCGTTGAGATAGGGAGTTGACATACCGGTGCGAACGTGCATATGGAATCCGCCGAGACCCATCTGCTTGAATATATCAATCTGCCTTTCAAGCTCATCAAGCTTAAGCTCGCTGTTCCATGCCCAGAACGGAGTTCCCCTGTATTCGCAGGTAGGATTTCTGAAGAGTTCTTCCGAAAGAACAGATGCCGAATTCTTTTTATAAAGCATACTAAAGCTCCTTTTCGAAAATTTATTATGGAAATGCTGAATAAATGCGTTTTCTCATATTTTAAAATAACAGGCAGGAAAAGTCAACAAAGGATGAATGTTTTTTTAATGAATATGCACTTCTATTGATTTTTAATCTGAAATAAGATATAATTGAGCCAACGGAGGTGCCTATGATGAAAAATATTTACAGAATATCTGCTTTTATTCTTTCGTTGATTACGGTGTTGATGTTTTCCTGCGTAACATCCTTTGCTTATCAGACCGTCACGGAAAACGGAATAACCTATTCGTCTGCAAACCTTAAGGATACAGACGGGAATTTCGGAGAATACTATAAGGTTGAATACTGCTCTCCTACGGTAACCGGTGCTGTTTCGATAAAGGCTGAAATCAGCGGAGTTCCCGTTGTTCAGATTTCGAAGGAGGTTTTCAAGGGAAAAACAGGGATAACGGAAATAACAATTCCGTCTTCAATTGCTAAAATAGAAGATTCAGCATTTGAAAACTGTTCGGCTCTTAAAACCGTCAGAATAAATTCCGAAAAGTGTCAGCTCGGCAAGAGAGCTTTCAAAAACTGCTTTTCTCTTGAGGAAGCCAATATTCCGGAAAAAATAACCGGCATTCCGCAGGAAGCGTTTTACGGCTGTTCAAAGCTTGCAGAGGTTTCTGTTCCGTCTGAGGTTGCCGTTATAGGTGCGGATGCTTTTTCACTCTGCTCCTCGCTCACCTCGATAACGCTTCCAAAGGGTGTCTATTCCATCGGCAAGAATGCTTTTTCTAACTGTGCGGGAATTGAAGAATTTATCGTTGATTCTCTCAACACAAGCTTTAAAGCCGTTGGCGGAGTTCTTTATTCATATGACGGCAGAACCCTCATTCAGTATCCTAACGGCAAATCCGAAACAACGGTTTCCGTTCCCGAAGGCACAGAAGCAATAGGCGATTTTGCGTTCGGTGCAAATACCGTTATTGAAAAGATTATTATCCCAAACAGCGTTAAAACAATTTCGGCATATGCCTTCTGCGATTGCACGGCTCTTTCCGATATTTCGGTTCCCGAGGGCGTTGAGTCAATCGGCTCAATGGCATTCGGCAGATGCACCGCTCTGAAGGAAACAACTCTTCCTGCTTCGCTCAAAAGCTTTGAGGGAGCATTTTACCAGTCCTCCGTTGAAAAGATAAATCTTAAAGACGGAATAACTCTTATTGACGATAAAGCCTTTGAGGGATGCGAAAAGCTTAATGAAATCAACATTCCCGAAAGCGTTAAAATAATAGGAATGGGCTCGTTTGACAGCTGTTGTTCGCTTGAAAATCTTGTGATTCCGAAAACGGTTGAGAATATCGGCGAAAACGCATTCATCAATTGCGGTCTGCTCAGACCCACTGTTGAAATCGGTTCGCCTGCTCATAAATATTGCCTTGATAATGATATTTCCTGCATCGTCAGAGGCAACAGAAAAATCACATCGCTCACTGTAAAAGCAATGCCGGAAAAAACAAGCTATTACTACAAGGAAAGCCTTGACACGGATGGACTTGTTCTTTATGCGGTATATAACGATTTCACGAATGCGGAAATAACCTCGGGATATACGGTCACTCCCGAATATTTCGATTCAACGGGAACGAAAACAATTTCGGTTGTTTACGGCAACGCAACAACCTCATTCAATGTTAAGGTTTCGTATTCGTGGTGGCAGATATTGATAAGAATTTTCCTGCTCGGTATGCTTTGGTATTGATAACAAAAAGAAGAATTTCAGGTTGATTTCAGCCATGAAATTCTTCTTTTCCTTTGTGTGCTCGGCACGCACATTT
>DCII01000056.1:37881-48120 GCA_002315935.1 Ruminococcaceae bacterium UBA1730 | reverse complement strand
TCCACGGTTTTAAGAAAAGAGCCTTCTTGCTTTTATAGATATATCCGCATTAGGGTCGAGCTGTTTCAGATAGTCTTCACATCCTGAGAATTTCATATTCAGCGTAAGATTTCCATCTTCATACTGGATATATTTGTTTGAATTCAATTCCGGAAGCGTTCCTGCCGTGCTTGCAATCACAAACAGCGAATAGGTTGAGCCGTCAAGAATATTATTTGAAATAACAAAATTTTTGCATCTGTTTTCTTTTACCGACCAGGAATTAATATGGGATGTGTATTCGGGATCGGGTCTTTGCTTTCCCCAGCCCTTGCCGGCATCAAGGAATACATTGGAATCTATGAGGATATTCTCGAACATTCCGCCTTCACCGTTATAATACTCAAATGAAAATGTGCATCTTTCAATGGTGTTGTTTCTGAAAGTGAGATTCTTCATCGTGCAGTCGGAGTTGGACTGAAAAGTAATACCAGTATCATAAATATCATAGATATAGCAGTTCTCAACAAGAACATTTTTTGAATCATTCCAGAATTCAATAGCGTTTCCGTATCGCACCGTGTCGTAATCGGGCAGAATGGAGCCACCGACAAAACCGATTTCGCAATTTCTGACGGTAACATTCACATTGCCGCCCTTGATGCCATGTGCACCGCCGTAAAGAACACGCAGTCCGTCAACGGTTGCACCCTTTGCAAGAGTTATGACGTGCTTGCGAAGAGCCAGTTCTATTGAGCCGAAACGCAGAGCGGGATTCTGTTCGCTGTAAAGATAAACTTTTTTATCAGCTGTGCTGTGATAAAAATCAAGGTCGAATTTGAGTTCATTAAGCTCACCCGTAAAGCCTTTTACGCCGGTGATATATTTTGTTCCGACTTTTTCGCCGTCATTGAAAATGATGTTGCCCACATCTGCATCAAGCTCATCCTCGAATACCCAAAGATTTTGATGCTCTGTCTTTGACCATTTGGATGAATCCGATGCATTTGCGGAGCCTAAAAAAGTCGGCTTTTCTCCTTCACCGCAGGCGGTATAAGTGACACCCTTCTGACAAAAAAGCTGTCCACGGAATTCACTTCCGCAGGCAATATATACCGTGTTGCCGGGTAAAAGCTTAATATTATTCAGTTTGTCAAGAGATTGAAACGCCTCTTCGATGCTTTTCCCGTTGTTGGAATCATTGCCGTTTACCGAATCAAAATAGTAAACGGCATTCCACGGCATAAGCCCTGAAAAGAATGAAAATATCATTGAAATGATTGTTAAAACCGCAGTTACAGCTTTCATAAATATCTATACCTTTCCTCCCGTATGTTTTTCAAAATATCACACAAGCAAAGAATTTTCAATTTTTTTCGTTTTTAAGCTCCTCAAACTTTGCCTGCATTGTCGGATTGCCTTTGGTAAGCTTCTTGATTGACAGGTCTTCGGCTTTGTTGTTTGCAAGGCGGAGATTATTTTCAGACGAAAGCAGGGCATCCTTTGTTTTCTGGAGATGGTCAATCGTTTTGTCGATTTCTTCAATTGCGGTTTTGAATTTTCTCGATGCAAGCTCATAGTTTCTTGAAAATGCATCCTTGAAGTTATTCATATTTTCCTCAAAATGAGTTATGTCAATGTTCTGATTTCTGATAACAGCAAGCTGTTGCTTTGCTTCAAGAGTGTTGAGAGCGGCATTGCGAAGAATCGTTATGAGCGGAATGAAAAACTGAGGACGGATAACATACATCTTTGGGTATCTGTATGAAACATCAACAATGCCCGTGTTATAGTATTCATTATCCTGCTCAAGCATGGTGACGAGAACGGCATATTCGCATTCCTTTTCGTTGCGGTCTTTATCAAGCTCTTTGAAGAAATCTTCGTTCTTGTGCTTTGTTGCGGTTGTGTCTCCCTCATTTTTCATTTCAAACATAATCGAGAGAAATTCCGTGCCGTCTTCTCCTGATTCCCTGAAAATGAAATCGCCCTTGCTTCCCGTTCTTGCATCATTGTCCTTCTCGAAATATGCGTTCGGGAAAGCGGTCATTCTGATTTTGTTGAATTCGGTCAGGCAATGCTGTTCAAGACTTTCTCCAATCATTTTCGTTGACTGACGGGCTTTGAAATCCTTATAGAACGCAATTTCCTCATCCTTGCGTGAAAGCTCCGCCTTGTGAGCATCCTCGGCGATTTTAAGCTGAAGCTCCGCATTGGTTCGGTCAACCTCAATTTTGCTGTTGAGCTTTGATATTTCAGCTTCCTTATCCTGAACAGCCGCACGGATGTCCATTTCCTTTGCCTTTTCGCTCATTTCAAGCTTACTGCGAAGCTCGGCAATTTCAGCTTCTTTTTTCTGAACGGCGGTTTTTGTTTCAATATCGCCGTTTTTTCTGTTTATTTCAATCTGTGCCCTGAGCCTTTCGATTTCTCTGTCCTTTTCGGAAAGCTCATCCTTGAATCCCGTTTCGGATTCCGCAACCGCAAGTCTGACGGCGGAAGCTTTTTCTTTCAGAAAATTCTCCTGCTGACGGCTTATCTCCTTTTCAAATTCAGCCGTTCTGACCTGATTGAGAATATCGGCATAATCGTTATCGGTAAGCTCAAAGCTTTTGTTGCAATGCGGACAGATTATTTTATTCATTTTGTTCTTTCCTTTCAGTCATGAAAAATTATGTCTTCAAGCTCAATTTCGTCAACCCATGATGCGGTATGCTTCACCTTCGTGATTTCCGATTTGCATTTCGGGCATTCCGAAAACGGGTGTTCTCCGATAAATCCACAGCATGAGCATATGAATTCATCGGGTCTGAGAAGATGCGTTTTTCTGATACAGTAGATTTTCCTGCTCATCATCAGAACTCCTTATTTCTTTGATGAAAACAGAATAGTACACATTGTGTCCGATAAAACGGACTTATTTGTATTTTTCAGCCAGCTTTTCCGCAATGCTTTTAAGTCCGTTTCTCACCTCTTCGGGAGCGAGAACCTCGCATAAATCGGGAAATCCGCACAGCCACGCATAGAACTGACCACTGACAGCCACATCAACCGTGACGGTGAAGAATTTGCCGTCATCAGACGGAATTGCAATAATATCCTTGCCGAATTTATCAATCACAACGCCCATAAGACCTGCATCAAAGCGGATGGTTACCTTCTTTTCATCGCCGTGATACATTCCGAAAACCTTCTTGCTGTATGCAGAAATTTCCTTTGCGGTGAGAAGCTGTGTGCCCTCACGCTTTTCATCCGTCGGATGGATATTCTTCATCTTGTCAACACGGAAATTCTTTTTTATTGCATAGTCGGAATCATAGCCGATAAGGTAATAGTTTTCGTTGTCGCAGAACAGACAGAGGGGGCTTATGCAGTATTCTTTTCCGCCGTGTCTGTCCTCAAGCTCTTTATGAATGTTATACTGCTGATACCTGAATTTTATCTTTTTGTCAATGCTGATTGCGTTGGAAATATGGTCGATATTTGCAAAAACATTTTTCTGACTGACCTTTACCCTGTCCTGAACAACAACCTGACGGTGCAGCTGACCGGCATCATAAATGTTTGTCAGATGCTCGAGCTTTGCGATTAAATCCATGCTCTGCTTTTCGGTTATGAATTTGGAGCTTTGAACAGAGTCAACGAGCATCTTGATTTCGGAAAGCTCAAATTCACCTGAATCGCAGTAATATCCGCCGTTTTTGCCCTTTATCTGCTCAATGCAGGCACCGTATTCATTCAGCTGAGCAATGTCATCATATACCGTCTTGCGTTCAATGCTTATATCGTTTGACCGCAGATATTCTTCGATTTTTTCTCTCGAAACAGGATGCTCGGGATTGGTGTTCTGGCGGAGATAATCGAGAAGATAGAGAAGCTTCAGCTTCTGATTCTGACCCTTTGCCATGTTCAGCCCTCTTTCTGTCCAATATATTGTACTTATTATACAGCATATATCAATGTTCGTCAATGGGTAATCAGCAGAAAATGGTATGTCATTACAAACCAGTCCGCAGACCGGTGTTGTAATCCGTAATACTTTGCGAAAGGGAACGGATTGCCACGTCGCTACGCTCCTCGCAATGACCGGGGAGGGAACGGATTGCCACGCTTCGCTCGCAATTACTGAACCTTCTCCTGTCTCCATTATTCATACCGATATTGTTAACATCCCCAAGTTTCCGTGAAGAACAAATACTTTTGAAGCTTAATTTCAAAAATCCGTGAAGAGCAAAAGTCAAAAAAAGCGGCTACGCCTTTCAGCATAGCCGCTTTGATAAAATTCTGATTATCTGTTGATGAGTCCCTTAACCTTTGCAAGGAGTGTATCAAAGGGAATCTTTGCGAATAAGCCCTTTACTGTGCTGAAAACGCCGCTCAGGTCAATTCCCTTAACAGCATCAACAACCTTGTTGAGGATGTTCTTGAATGTATCGCTCTTAAGGAATTCAACAATTACCTTGCCGAGATACTTGAAGCCGAGACCGATTGTGCCTGCCTTGAAGTAAGCAACAGCTTTTTCCCAGTTTGTTTCTGTGTCTTTGAATTCACATTCATCCTTCTGATGAGCTTCAAGAGTAGCTCTGTATTTTGTGCAGAAGGTGCAGACCTCGTCAGCAGTGATTTCGCCGTCATGATTCTTATCATACTCAAATGCACAAACAGCATCATGGTTGGGATAGGGGAAGGTTGCTGCGATGTGGTCAGCGAGAGAAGCAGCATTAAGAAATCCTGCGCCGCAGTAGTCGCAGACATAATCTGCATTACCCTCTTCGGGGTATGTTTCAGCAAAAGAAACAACTGTTGCCGAAAGAGCAATAAGCATTGCAAGGAGAAGTGCTACAAACTTTTTCATTGTGGATACCATCCTTTTCATATTTTTGTGTTTAACACATTGTCGTCTCACATTCTATCATTTTATTACAGGTCTGTCAATAATTTGTTAACGATTATTTTACAAATTTTCGGCAGAATTTTTGTTTTGATTGACAAAAAAATATACTGATGTTACAATTGGTATATAATTTGGTATATAATAATGTTTAAAAAAGGAAGAAAATATTATGATAACAAAAAACTTTTTCGGCGAAACCTCTGACGGAAGAAGAGTTGACATTTACGAACTGAAAAATTCAAATGAAACAGCCGTTGATATTATCACATACGGAGCAACCGTAAACAATATTTTCACAAAGGATAAAAACGGAGTTTCCGGGGATATTCTTGTCGGATTTGACGATGTTGAGGGAAATGAAAAGCGTTCAAGCAGCCATGGAGTTACCGTTGGCAGATATGCGAACAGAATTGAAAACGGTGAATTCACCATTGACGACGTTAAATATGAAGTTTATAAGAATGAAAAGGGAATAACCTGCGTTCACGGAGGAGACGAGCTTTCAAAGGCGGTCTGGAATGCGATTATTGTTGATGATAACTGCCTTGAAATGAGCTACACAAGTCCGGACGGCTCAATGGGATTCCCCGGAAGGGTTGAATTCAAAGTCACCTTCACTCTTTACGAAAATGATTCGCTTAAAATTGATTACTATGCGGTCAGCGACAAGAAGACGGTTATAAATATGACCAACCATTCATATTTCAATCTTTCGGGCGGAGAAAATGTGCTTTCAACGGAGCTGATGATTAACGCCGATGCTTACACTCCGACTGACGAAAGAAGCATTCCGACAGGCGAGATAAGACCCGTTGAGGAAACTGCCTTTGATTTCAGAGCTGCTAAGCCAATCGGAAGAGACATAGGAGCTGATGATGAACAGCTCATCATGTGCAGGGGCTATGACCATAATTTCTGCCTCAATGAGGGTGACGGTCCTGCCGCAACGGCATATGACCCCGAAAGCGGAAGAATGCTGGAGGTTTATACTGACCTTCTCGGTCTTCAGCTTTATACGGGAAATTTCCTTGACGGAACGGTTGTCGGAAAGGGTGGAAAACCCATGCAAAAGCACGCAGGCTTCTGCCTTGAAACGCAGTTTTATCCGAACACACCCAATATGCCGGAATGGCCGCAGTGCACCTTTGATGCAGGCGAAAAATTCACAAGCACAACGGTGTTCAAATTTTCGGTAAAATAAATTCACAGTTACTTAATCTTTGCGGCGTTATGTTACAGATTATTTTATCGGAATTCACAAATTTTTTAAAAATCCGAGTATAATATTACTTGTAGATCCAAATATTGAGAGGGGGAAAAATCATGGCAAATGAGAAAATTCTCGTTGTTGATGATGATACCAATATCTGCGAATTATTAAGACTTTATCTTGAAAAAGAAGGCTATGAGGTCACAATTGCGAATAACGGTGCGGATGCAGTCAAGGCTTTTCAGGAGAATGAGCCGGACCTCATGCTCCTTGATATTATGCTTCCCGTGCTTGACGGCTGGCAGGTATGCAGAGAGGTCAGAAAGTTTTCTGACAAGCCCATAATCATGCTCACCGCAAAGGGCGAAACCTTCGACAAGGTTCTCGGCTTTGAGCTTGGAGCGGATGATTATGTTGTTAAGCCCTTTGATGCAAAAGAGGTTATGGTCAGAATCAGAGCTGTTCTTCGCAGAACGGGTTCCGCTCCGAAGACGGACATCAAGGAAGTCAGATATGACAGACTCATTATCAATCTTACTAATTATGAGCTTACGGTCGGCGGCGAAAAGATAGACACTCCGCCTAAAGAGCTTGAGCTGATTTATCATCTTGCAAGCAATCCGAACAGAGTTTTCACAAGAGACCAGCTTCTTGACGAGGTTTGGGGATTTGATTATTACGGAGACTCAAGAACGGTTGATGTTCATGTTAAGCGTCTTCGTGAGAAGCTTGAGGGCGTTTCCGAAAAATGGGAGCTGAAAACCGTTTGGAGCGTAGGCTATAAGTTCGCCACAAAAGATTGATTTTCGGAGTGAAGCATAATGCACAGCAAAAGAAGCTCCGGACTTTTCCGGAAGTATTTTGTTATCACAATTTCGATCATTCTTGCGAGCTTCGTCTTTTTAGGCGGAGCTCTCTTGCTATTTGTTTCGAAGCTGTGGATGGATGAAAAATTGGATTTGCTTTCCGAAAACACAAAGAATATCTCGGAGAATACAAGCAACGTTTTTCAGTCCGACTATATGGGAGAGAGCAAAAGAGCATCTGTTATCGTTATCTGCAACACTCTTCTCCAGATTTCTAATGCGGTTGATGCCGACGTTTTCGTCACCAACACCGACGGCTATGTTGTTTATTGCAAAGAGCTTCTTCTTTCAAACATGGCTCTCTATACGGGCAACTGTGAAATTCATAACTCCTATCATATTTCGGAAGAAATAATGAAAACCGCTCTTGAAAAAGACTGCCGTACGATGGGCAATCTTAACGGAGTGCTTGACGGAGTTTATTTCGTGGTCAGCTCTCCGCTTATTGTCAACGGACAGGCTGTCGGAGCTGTTTTTTCAACTCAGCCCGTTATTAAGGGTCTGACCCCTTATGTTGCCGCAATTTTCAAGATGTTTTTCATAGCATCCCTTGTTGCGTTCATAATTGCTTTTGCCCTTGTTTATCTTGTCAGCTACAGATTCACAAAGCCTCTCCGTGCCATGTCTGCGGCGGCGAAGCAATATGCGAACGGTGATTTCTCTTGCAGAATCAATCTCAAGCGTGCAACTCACCCGATATTCGGCCATGACGAGGTTGATGAATTGATAACTGCGTTCAACTCAATGGCACAGGCTCTTGCCACTCTTGAAACCTCAAGAAGAAGCTTCATTGCCAATGTTTCTCACGAGCTTAAAACTCCGATGACAACAATCGGCGGCTTCATTGACGGAATTCTTGACGGAACAATTGAAAAAGAAAATGAAAAGCACTATCTCTGCATTGTTTCGGATGAGGTCAAGCGGCTTGCAAGGCTGGTCACTTCAATGCTCAATATCAGCAAGCTCGAAGCCGGTGAGCTTGATATTAAGCCGGTTAAATTCGATGCTTCGGAAATGGTATTCCGAACTCTGCTTGCGTTTGAACAGCTTATTGACAAGAGAGATATTGAAATCAGAGGCCTTGAAGCAATGGTGGGATGCAATGTTCTTGCCGATAAGGATATGATAAATCAGGTTATATATAACCTTATAGATAATGCGGTTAAGTTTACGCCTGACGGTGGATACATTGAAGCGATAGTCAAATCCGACCCCGAAAAGGCAATAATCAAAATCCGTAACAGCGGTAAAGGAATACCAAGCGAGGAAATTGACAAGATATTTGAGAGATTTTATAAGCTCGATAAGTCCAGAAGCTACGATATAAAGGGTGCGGGAATGGGTCTTTATATCGTCAAAACCCTTGTTGAGCTTAACGGCGGCAGAATTGTTGCAAGAAGCGTTGAGGGCGAATATGCCGAATTTATAGTTCAGTTGCCGCTGAATTAACATTTTTTATGCAGTTAATTTTTGCTTTGTTAAATGCCCGTTAAAGATTTTTTAACAGACTTAAGATAGAATATACAAAAAGCAAAAGATATGGAGGAAGAAACGATGAGCGAAGAATTTGAAAATAACGGTTTTGAAGAAGAGACCGCTCAGAACGAAATTTCGCAGGAGGCTTTTGTTCCCGAAGAGGAACAGAATACCGAAACGGAAATTTTAGAGAATTCCGTTTATGAAAGCGAAGAAACGGAAATTCAGAATGAAGAAACCTTTGAAATGAAAACCGAACCTCTGACACCGGAACAGGAACAGCAGTACGAACAGCCAAGGTATCAGCAGGCTTATGGACAGGGGCAGTATCAACAGCCATACGGACAGCCGCAGTATCAGCAGCCCTATGGTCAGACACAGTATCAACAGCCCTACGGTCAGACACAGTATGTTGCACCGGATTCGCCCGGAAGCTATCAGGAAATGTATCGCAATTTTGTTCAGAATCAGAATAATAATCCCGAACCAAAGAAGAAGAGTAATAAGGGAGCAAAAATATTTATTACTATTGTTGCGGCAATTGCAGTTCTTGCGGTTGTTGCAGGCGGAATTTCCGTTCTGAGATATGCAGTAAAAAACAAAAATGATAACGGTGCATATACGGTTGATGCCGATGAAAAAGGCGATGCAAGCCTTAATATCAATGAATCTCCCGTTTCTCCCACAAAGACGAATAAAGACGGACCTCTTTCGACGCCTGAAATTGCCGCAAAGGTCAGAGAAAGCAATGTCGGCATTCTTGTTTATACAAAGAATTCAACCTCAACCGCAGGCGAAGGCTCAGGCATAATCATGGGCGAGGATTCAAGCAAAACCTACACATATATCATTACCTGTGCTCATGTTATCGAGGATAAGGGAGTAACAATTGCGGTTCAGACCGAAGACGGAACAGCATATGACGCTGAAATTGTCGGTTACGATATAAGAACCGATATAGGTGTTCTTAAAATAAAGGCAACCGGTCTTCCTGCCGCAGAATTCGGCGATTCAAACGCTCTTTCGGTCGGTGACCCCGTTTATGCAGTCGGAAATCCCGGCGGAGTTGAATTCTTCGGCTCATTCACGGGCGGATATGTTGCCTCAATCGACAGACCCATCAGCAGTGAAATCGGTTACACAATGAAGTGCATTCAGCACAGTTCTGCAATCAACCCCGGCAACTCCGGCGGTGCACTCGCAAACCAGTACGGTCAGGTTATCGGTATCAACTCTCAGAAAATCGCTTCAACGGAATATGAGGGAATCGGCTTTGCAATTCCCATTTCGTATGCAAAAACAATTGTTGATAATCTTATCAAGGTCGGTTATGTTCCCAACAGACCGAAGCTCGGCATCACTTACTATCCTCTCAGTGCAAGCACACAGTATAGCATGATAGCAAGAATCAAGGGACTTCCTTCAGGTTCACTTATCATCAACGACATCAGCAGCGACAGTTCACTCGCAAACACTGAGGTCAGACAGTATGACCTCATTACGAAGGTTGACGGAAAAGAGCTGACAACGGCGGATGTTCTTCTTGAGCTTGTTGATAACGGCAAGGTTGGAGATAAGCACACTCTCACAATCTGCCGAATCGAAAACAACTATAATATAACCGAATTTGAAGTTGAATTCTCGCTTGTTGAGGATAAGGGCACAACCGAAGAAGAGGAAACAACTTATCAATATATTGATCCGTTTGAATATTTCGGCAACTTCGGCAATTTCGGATATTGATAATTAGGGAAACGCTGATTAAATCGGCAAGCAAAATTTTTGAGTTTCCTTAGGGAAACGCTGATTAAATC
>DCII01000056.1:6516-37837 GCA_002315935.1 Ruminococcaceae bacterium UBA1730 | reverse complement strand
ATGTTTTCGGCGTGAAAAAGGCACAAAACTTAGCTAATCAGAGCACGGGTGGAGCAATTCATCCGTGCTTTTTGTTACAAAACTGTAATGGAATTGCAGGAACAAATATGATAGAATAATACCGAGGTGATGTGCTTTGAATATTTTTGTGCTTGAGGATGACGAGGCTATCGGCATAGGTCTGTGCTATTCTCTGAAAAACGAGGGATATACAGTTACCCTTGCAAAAACCGTTTCGCAGGCAAATGAAATAATTGCCGACAAGGATTTCGATTTATATATTCTTGACCTTACTCTGCCTGACGGCAACGGCTATGATGTCTGCAAAAAAATAAAATCAAAGGCTGACCTGCCTGTTATTTTTCTCACCGCTTATGATGACGAGGTGAATGTTGTTATGGGCTTCGATGTGGGTGCAGATGACTATATTTCAAAGCCCTTCAGAATTCGTGAGCTGATGGCAAGAATTAAATCGGTTATGAGAAGATACAGCAAGGAGCAGGCTGACGGCAGAATTTCGGTCGGAGGACTGACCGTCAACACAAACGAAGCAAGAGTTTTCGTTGACGGCGAGGAGGTTATTCTCACCGCTATGGAATACCGCCTTCTGCTGACCTTCATCAACAACAGAGGAATAGTCCTCACCCGTCAGAAGCTTCTTGAAGAGATATGGGATGTTGACGGCGATTTCGTCAACGACAACACGCTGACCGTCTATATTAAAAGACTGCGTGACAAGCTTGAAGTAAATGCAGAAAATCCGAAATATATTCAGACGGTCAGAAGCATGGGGTATATATTGAAATGATTATCAAAGACGAAAAAAAGATTATGGCTGTTATGGGAGCGGTCGGACTGCTCGGAGCAATAATAACGGCATTTATCAATCCGCTGTCTTCTGCGGTCTGCATTCTTATTTCCGCTTTTTCGATTATTATTTTTTTCAGATACAACAAAAAGAGACTCCGTGAAATCGAAAGGCTCAATAACTATCTTTCGAAGGTCTGCTCGGGCGATTATTCGCTTGATATTTCAAGCAATGCCGAGGGCGAGCTGTCAATTCTCAAGAATAATCTTTATAAGGTTGTTGTGCGTTTGCAGACGAGCAACGAAGCCTTGCAGAATGATAAAATTTATCTTGCGGATTCACTTGCGGATATTTCTCATCAACTCAAAACCCCGCTCACATCAATGATGATGATGGCAGACCTGATGAAGGATGAAAATGATGAGAAAAAACGCAGAGAGTTTATTTCGATAATCGAAAATCAGCTTGATAAGATGAAATGGCTGATTACAACGCTTCTGAAAATTTCAAAATTGGATGCAGGTACGGCGGAATTCGCCGAAAACGATGTTGAAATCAGTGATCTGATTGACGAAACCGTTTCGCAGTTTTCGATTATTCTCGATATTAAAAATATTACCGTATCAAGAGAATCCGAATCATTCCGATTCAGAGGTGACAGAAGCTGGAGTGCAGAGGCAATCGGAAATATCGTCAAAAACTGCATTGAGCACGCCCACGACGGCGGAATGCTGACCTTTGAAACAAATCAGACAAGCATATATAATGAATTAATAATAAAGGATAACGGATGCGGAATAACCAATGAAGACCTTCCGCATATTTTCGAAAGATTTTATCACGGAAAGAATTCTTCCTCCGAGAGCGTCGGAATCGGTCTTGCTCTTGCGAAAGAAATTTTGCAGAAGCAGAGGGCAAAAATCGAGGCTGAAAGCGAGGTCGGCAAGGGTACGATTTTCAGAATAAAATTCTATAAATCAATTGTGTGACGAAAGTGTAATAATTTCTGTCACCGAGCAGTCACAATGGCGATGTATGATATAAGCTGAAAGGAGACAGAAACATGAAAATTCTTGAAATCGAAAGCTTATCCAAAATTTACGGCAAGGGCGAAACGCAGGTCAATGCTCTTGATAATGTTTCTTTCAGCGTTGAGCAGGGAGAATTCGTTGCAATTGTCGGTCCGTCGGGTTCGGGCAAATCAACCCTTCTGCATATTCTCGGCGGAGTTGACAAGGCAACGAGCGGAAAGGTTATCATCAACGGAACGGATATTTCAACTCTTGATGAAACCGCTCTCGCAATCTTCCGCCGCCGTCAGATAGGTCTTGTTTATCAGTTCTATAATCTTATTCCCATTCTGACCGTTGAAGAAAACATGACTCTTCCGCTTCTTCTTGACGGAAGAAAACCGAGCGAAGAGCATCTGACATCGCTGATTAAAAAACTCGGTCTTGAAAAAAGAATGAACCATCTGCCTTCGCAGCTTTCAGGCGGTCAACAGCAGAGAGTTTCAATAGGCAGAGCACTTATCAACAATCCTGCAATCATGCTTGCCGATGAACCGACGGGCAATCTTGACAGCGAAAACAGCAAGGAAATCATCAGCCTTCTTCGCCGTTTCAACAGAGAGCTTAATCAGACGGTTCTTATCATCACCCATGACGAAAAAATCGCTCTATCTGCGGACAGAGTTATCGCCATTGAAGACGGCAGGATAATCAGAGACGAGGTGAGATAATTGAACATTGTCAGAACCCTCACCTTCCGCCATCTGAAAAGCCACAAAAAGAGAAGTCTGCTGACCATAATGGCGATTATCGTTTCGGTTGCCATGGTAACGGCAGTTTTCACGAGTGCAATTTCATTTATCAAATTTATGCAGAACATAACCGTTGCCGTTGACGGCGACTGGCATATTTCCTTTGTTGCACCCGATTATGAAAAGACTGCCGAATACCTTGCTCATGATGAAGATGTTGATGCTGTCGGCACGAGAATTTCACTCGGCTTCGGCAATTATAAAATCGGAGAAAACAATATTTCGATTGAGATAAAGGCGGTTGACCGCAGCTGGATGGATATTTCAAGGGTTGAGGTTGCCGAAGGAAGGTATCCGCAGAATTCGAATGAAATAGTTGTTATTAAAAAGCTTGCCGAAAGCAACAATCTTGATTGGAGACTCGGCACAGAGCTTGAAATGGAGGTTGAAACCGAAAACGAAAACAAAGACTCCGTTTCAGCCAAAAGAACCTTCACGATAGTCGGATTTACTCAAAGCAGTGTCAGTGCAACAGACATTGAGGAAATGTTTTTTGCCGGCATTGACGGTGAAACAATAAATAATGCAAATACAATTCTGAATGTTGTAAGATTTAATAAGCTCGATAATTCCGTCTGGGACAAAGCGGATGCAATCAAAAACGCTCTCGGTCTTGAAGATTATAATTATAATTTCGAATTATTTGCTTATTCGTTCGTTATGCGAACCAACTATGTATTAAAAACAATGGGTGGCTTCGTTGGAATTCTTCTTGCAATTATTGCAGTTGTTTCAATCTTCATGATTTATGACAGCTTTGCCGTTTCCTATCAGGAAAGAGCAAAATATCTCGGTATGCTCGCCTCGGTCGGAGCAACAAAAAGGCAGAAACGGGCATCGGTTTATTATGAAGGATTGATTTTCGGACTTATAGGAATTCCCCTCGGCATCGGAGCCGGAATAGGCGGAATTGCAATCACATTCAAGTGCATTGAGGATGTTCTTCTTGAAACGATGGCTGTTAAATATGACCATCCGATGAAGGTCTATATCAACTGGGCAGTCATTCTTGCAACAGTTATTTTCAGTGCACTCACCATCTTTATTTCCGCATATATTCCTGCAAGAAAAGCTTCAAAAACAACCGCAATCGAAGCGATAAAGCAGACAAATAATTTTAAAAACATTAATGCAAAGAAGCTTAAAACCTCAAAGCTTGTCAAAAAGCTCCTCGGCTACGAAGGTGCAATGGCGGTCAAGAATTATAAGAGAAACGGCAAACGCTCAAGAAATATCGTTTTCTCTCTTGCTCTCTCGGTTGTTGTTTTCATGACGGTTGCCAATTTCAGCTCAATGATGGGCAAGGCATTTGAAATGAACTATATGAATTATGCGGATGCTTCCGCATCGGTAAACGGAAACACAGCGGATAAATTCAATGAAATTCTCAACTCAACTCCCGGAATTGAAAGCTATTGCGGCGGAATATATCTGATAGGCGAAGCAGATTCTTCATTGCAGTCAAAGGAAGCAAGAAAATATAAGGCTGCTCCGTCGGTGCTTTTTACATTTCTCGACAATGCTTCTTTTGACAGCTATCTTTCCCAGCTCGGCGAAAATACCGCAGATTACCACAGCGAAAAACCCCGTGCGGTTATCTTCAACAATTCAACGGAAAAAGACGGCGAAAGAAAAGTCACCATTGAACCGCTCAATGATATGGATGTTTTCAAGGGCAATTTCAAGGTCTATCCCGAAGCTCCTGCGGATGAAGAGGTTGAAGAAATAAATATTCCCGTTTCTTTTGATGTCGGTCTGATAACAACCGAAGAATGGAAAAACGCCGGATTCATCTATAAGAATTTCGGTCAGCCGCTTGTTATTCTTTCGGTGGACTTTGCAGAGGAAATTCTGAAAAATGATATTACGGATGATTTCAGATATGATGTTGATATTTACTGCGACAACGCAGATGATATGGTTGAAACGCTTCAGAATAAGGCTGATATTGCAGGAGTTGCCGCTGTTGTTCGCAACCCCGGTTCTGAAATGCAGACCGAAACCAACATCCTCAAAATCGCAAAGGTTTTCCTCTATGGTTTTATTACCCTTATAACCATGATTTCAATTCTGAATATCGTCAACACCATTTCAAATTCAATGAATGAACGCAGAAGAGAATTCGCAATGATACGCTCTGTCGGAATGTCACTTCCCGGCTTCAGAAGGATGATTTATTATGAAAGCTTCCGCTACGGAATAGTGGCTCTTCTTTGGGCAATACCGATAAGCGTTGCAATTCAGATAATCCTTTATAAGGTTCTTTCGGAAAGCTTTGAATACGGAATGGCATTCAACCTTCCCTATTATCTCGCCGCTTCGGCAGCGGTATTCGTTATAATCGCCTTTGCTCTCTTCTATTCGGTCGGCAAAATCAAGAATGATAATATCATAGAAACGCTCAAGGAAGATATTGGATAAAAAAAGGGTGGGTTCGATATGAGCCCACCTTAAACTGTATTCTGTAATATTGTTCCTATTTTTAAAAAGTACCGCTCATGTCAGCCTGAGTCTGCTCTCTGACGGTCTTTTCAAATTTTGAATTCTTTATTTTCTCGTTGAGAAGCTGATAATAAAGCTCATCATCAAACGGAAGCTCAACGGTTTTGTCAAGCCACGATGAAAGGAATGCGGCGTTTGAAATTGTCAGCCCGTTGATTCCCTCACAGCCGTCTGCAATAAGAGGCTCACCTCTTAAAATATGAGCGGCAAAGGCATTTATAACGCCCTCGTGCTGTGAGCCTACTCCCTCGATGATTTCTTCCGTCCATGTTCCGATGGGCTTATCAAATCCGCCCTCAGCACCGTTGATGAATTCTTCAATGCCCTTGTTGAGCTCGCACACACGAAGCTTCCATTTCTTTTCCATTGCATCCCATTCGGTAAGAATTCTCGCCTTGTCAAGAGTAATCTCAAGACGGTTTGAACCCGGCCAGTCACCCGTTGTTGTGATGAATGTGCCCGTTGCTCCGTTGGGATATTCGGCATATATTGTCACATCATCCTCAACCTCAATATCGTGCCATTTACCTTCGTGGCAGAAGGCTCTGACCTTGCAGGGCATTCCGCAAATCCACTGCCAGAGGTCAAGCTGATGGGGGCACTGGTTGAGCATAACGCCGCCGCCTTCGCCGCTCCATGTTGCTCTCCACGAACCCGAATCATAATATGCCTGAGTGCGGAACCAATCGGTGATAACCCAGCAAACTCTCTTGATTTCGCCGTATTTTCCACCCGAAACAAGCTCCTTGACCTTTCTGAAAACGGGATTTGTTCGCTGATTGAACATCATTGCATAGGTTTTATCTGATTTCTTTGAAGCATCAATTGCTTCCTTAACCTGCTTTGTATAAACACCGGCAGGCTTTTCGCTCATGACATGGATTCCTGCCTTGAGAGCATCAATAACCATCGGAGGATGAAAATAATGCGGAGTTGCAACAACAACTGCATCGCAAAGTCCCGATGCAAGAAGCTCATCTGCCGAATTGAAGCAGACAACATCGGGAATTTTTTCCTTTGCATTTTCAAATCTGCGTTCGTCAACATCCGCAACGCAGGTTATTTCTATTTCGGGGAGCTTGCCGTCAGCATAGCTCTTGAGATAATTTCCGCCCTGATTGCCGATTCCTATAATACCGAGTCTTACTTTGTCTGCCATGATCATTCTCCTTTTTCGAGGCTCTGCATGAATGCCCATGATTCTTCGACTGCCTTGAAGGGGTCATCGTCAACCCAGTCGCAGTCCTGCTCATACATGATGTAAGGAATGCCAAGTTCAATTGCCGCTTCGTAGCAGGCCTTGAGGTCGACTATGCCCTTGCCGAGAGAAACGAACTTTCTGTAACCCTCATCATCAATGATATAATCCTTGAAGTGAAGAACCTTAACTCTGCCCTTCATTCTGCGGAGAACCTCAACGGGGTCTGAACCGCCGTAATGAATCCATGCAACATCGGGAATGAAATTGAAAAGCTCGGGGTCTGCTTCGTCAATGAGCAGGTCCATCATCGTTTTTGCCATATCGTCAAGTCTGAAAAATTCGAAAGCGTGGTTATGATAGTTGAAGGTTTTGCCTGTCTTCTTAAGCTCTCTGCCGATTTCTTCTGCTTCGGCAATGAACCTTCTGACATTTTTGCTGTTTCCTCTTGATTCGGAGGGAGCACTTCCGATTCCGAGAGCGTCACAGCCGATTGTTTCGTGGTCTTTGATAAGAGTAGCAAGGTCTTCCTTCATCAAATCAAAGCTCTTGTGAGTGATGCAGACCTTCATGTTATTGTTATCAAGAGCCTTTCTCTGCTCTTCTGCGGGGAAATCGCCGATAGCGGAAATCTGAACATCGGTAACGCCCATTGCAGAAAGACGCTTGAGAGTTGCATCAAAATCCTCTGCGGTTCTGATATGGTCACGGAGAGTGTAGAGCTGAATGCCCATAACGGGTTTGTTCATGGTTTATATCCTTCTTTCAAAAAATTTTCAATTTATTTATCCTATATCCTGTTCATCATCAAGAAGAACAGAAGCGGTTTCGTAGCCTTCAAGCTCAAGAACAACAATTTCGTTCCTGCCCTTGTTTATAAACGGTGCAGGCAGATATGCCGAACGCTGAGGACCGACATTCCAATGCCTCGAAAGAACTCTGCCGTTTACAATGATTATTCCTTTTGTAAAGGTCGGAAGCTTTATAAAAGTGTCACAGCATTCATCTGCATCGAATTCCGCTTTGAGAAGAACGGGTTCTCCGTCAAACGCTTCAACGCCGTCCTTGAACTCAACCTTTGAAATGTCTTCAAAGGTGAGCGGATAAGCATTCCAATGATAGATAAATGTGTTGCCCAGACCTATTCCCTCGGTTATGCCCTTGCAGTCACGAAGATGAGCACCGTAATTGACTCTGCCCATATTCTCAACAAGAACCGAAAGCTCATTGCCTTCATTATCAAATGCAAGTGAAACCTTGTTTTCGGTATCATTTCTGTATTGAATTCCTTTGAACCTTCGGTCAAGATAGATATATCCCCTGTCGTGAACATCCTGAAGTCTGACCTCCTGTTCGGCTCTCGGACCTCTGACCCTTGTTGTGTAGAGGATAAAGCCGTAGCCCTGACCTATTTTTTCCATCGGAACGGGTGTAACCATTTCAATCGGAGCAGAAAGATTATCAAGGTTATCAAAGAGCTTTGCCGACTTTGTGAATTTTATTTCTCCGTATTTCTTTTTTGAAGCTTCGGGAAGAAGCTCAACCTCGGGAACGGGAGCATATTTTGAAATGACATCCCTGAAAAGGAAATATTTTTCCTTAAGCTCGCCGCTTTCGCCGACGGGAGCATCATCATCATAGCTTGAAACAGTCGGCTCATAGAAATCATAGCAGTTTGCACCGTTCATAAAGCCGAAATTTGTTCCGCCGTGGAACATATAAGCCGAAACACTTGCACCGAGCGAAAGAATTTCATCAAGATGCTCTGCCGCTTCCTTCGGAGGTCTGCTGTGATGCTTTTCGGTCCAATGGTCAAACCAGCCGTTCCAGAATTCCGTGCACATAAGCGGTCCGTCAGGCTGATATTTGCGAAGCATCTCAAATTGCTCCCTTGCTCTTGAACCGAAGTTTGCGGTTTTATGAATTTCGGGAACAGTGCCGCCCGTAAGCATCTGATATTCAGCACCGTCCGATGTGAAGAAGGGAACCTCAATTCCCCTTTTCTTCATGCCGTCTGCAAGGTATCTTATGTATTCGCTGTCATCTCCGTAGCTACCGTATTCATTTTCAACCTGAACGAGAACAACATTTCCGCCCCTTGTTATCTGATGCCTTGCAATTCTCGGAATGAAATCATCAAAGAAGCGGTCAACGGCGGCAAGATAAGGCTTATTCATGCAACGGAGCTGAACCGAATCATCCTTGAGAAGCCACCACGGAAGTCCGCCGAAATCCCATTCGGAGCAGATATACGGACCGGGTCTGACAATTGCAAGCAGACCAAGCTCATTTGCAATGTCAAGAAATTTTTCAATATCGAGCATATCCGAATAATCGAATATACCCTCTTCCTTTTCGTGAAGATTCCACGCAACATAGGTTTCAACCGTGTTGAATCCACAGGCTTTGAGCTTGAGAAGCCTGTCCCTCCAATATTCCGCAGGCACTCGGAAATAATGAATTGCACCGGAAATTATTCTGAAGGGTTCATCATTGAGACAGAATCCGTCTTTTCTTATTTCGAATTTTCCCATCAGTCAGGTAATTCCTCTCTTTCATAAGGAAATCTGCTGAAAACCTCAAATTTTCTTGCTCTCATCCAGAGCGAGGGATTGATTTTAAGAGTATATCCGTGACCGTTCTTTGTCCACCATTCGTGCATTGGAAGCTCCGGAATGCCGTAAGCCTCAAGCAAAGCCATAATAACTCCGCCGTGAGTGATAATTGCGGATTCGGTCACACCCGTTTTCATCAGACCCTCAACGATTTTCTCAAAGTTTTCGCAGATTCTTTTTCCGAAAGCTTCATTGCTCTCGCCGAATGGCGGTTCAACTCCCTTTTCGCCTGCAAGCCACTTCTGAAAAACAGGATTATCCTTCAGCTCCTCTGCGGTTCTTCCTTCGAATTCACCCATATTCAGCTCCTTAAGTCCGTCAATCGTTATAGGTGTCATGTCGGGATAATATATTTTTGCGGTTTGCTGACATCTCTGAAGCGGACTGCAAAAGAGAGCTTCAACATAGGGGAAAACCATTTCTTCCTTTGCGTTTTTCAGCATTTCCATTCCGTCCTCGCAAACAGGAACATCCATGTGACCGATATATTTTCCTTCTCTGTTTTCGTTTGTCAGACCGTGTCTGATAAGATAAATTGTGTAAGATTTCATTGATTCCTCCGTCGGATAATTCTTATATGTTGTATACACAGCGTATAATTTATGATATAATGCCCCCCATAATTGTAAAAGAGGGGTACAAAAATGGAAAAAAGCTTTCCTGTTATTCTCTGCGAATTGAGAAAGGAAAAGGGGTTGAGCCAGAAGGAAGCCGCCGCAAAGCTCGGAATTTCGCAGGCACTTCTTTCTCATTACGAAAAGGGAATTCGTGAGTGCGGACAGAATTTCCTCATCAAAGCCGCTGATTTTTACGGCGTAACCTGCGATTATCTTCTCGGCAGAGCACCGGACCGTATTGGCTCTGACGATTTCAACTATTTCTTCGAGAGCGAACATACGGATTCGTTTCCGATGAGAAAAACTCTTTTCAAAGCAATCGGAGCCGTTGTTTCGGAGCTTACCGTTGACGGCAAACAGCGTGGACTTGAATTCAATGAATTTATTGCTTCGCAGTTATATAAGTTAATTCTTCTTGAAGCAAAAGCAGGTAATCTGCCTGCAAACTGGGCAGGAAAGGTCTATGTTGACGGCAGAGTCAAGCTCAGCCCGATTTTTCTCAACCTGCTCGAGGATGCCTCAATGGAGACGATAAACATGGAAGAAAATAAAAAACCCGTTGAAAACAAGCCAATGCCCGAAGCTCTTAAAACAATAGTCCAGACCGTTGAAAACAAGGTTCTTTCCTCAACCATTGAAAAGCTTCCGCCGATTCCGCTCGAAATGATAAAGTAAATCAATACGCACTAAAAGGAACTATCGCATTTAGACGCAGAAAGTGTTGAATGCGACAGCTCCTTCTTTTTTTACATTGACTCGTAAAGCCTGATATATTCCCTTGCGGAGCGTCCCCAGCTGTTATCACACTTGAGTGCTCTGGTAACAAGAGTGTTCCATTTCTTTTTGTCGGAATATGCCGAAAGTGCTCTTCTTATTGCATCGAGCATATCATAGGCATCATAGCTCTTGAAGGTGAAGCCGTTGCCCTTGCCGTCACCGCTGTCGGTGATGGTATCCTTGAGACCTCCCGTTTCTCTGACGATGGGGATTGTTCCGTAACGCAGAGCAACCATCTGCGAAAGTCCGCAGGGTTCGCTCTTGGAGGGCATGAGGAACAAATCACTGCCTGCATAGATTTTTCTTGCAAGGTCGGGAATAAATCCGACACGAAGGCCTACCTTTGACGGGAATGCCGCCGCAATCTCCTTGAAAAATGCTTCATATTCCCAATCGCCCGAGCCGAGCACAACGAGCTGCATATCGGATGAATCGAGAAGCTCCCACATAATTTTTTTGATAAGGTCAAAGCCTTTATGGGCAACAAGTCTTGAAACTATGCCGATAACAGGCACATCCTCTCTTACGGGAAGACCGAATATCTCCTGAAGAGCGGCTTTATTTTTATATTTGCCGGAAAAATCCTTTGCGTTATAATTAGCGAAAATGTTGTTATCCGTTTCGGGGTCATAATTCTTAACATCAATGCCGTTGAGAATTCCGCTGAGCTTATAGCTCCTCTCCTTGAGAATAGGATGAAGTCCATGGCTGAACCACGGGTCAAGAATTTCGCCCGCATATGTATTTGAAACGGTTGTTACCCTGTTTGAGCATTCGATACCGCCCTTCATAAGGTTAATGCAGTCGCCGAATTCAAGAAGGGATGAATTTTCTTCGCCGATTCCGAAAACATCGCCGAGAATTTCCTTGCCGTAAATGCCCTGATACTGAATATTGTGAATGGTAAGAACGGTTTTTATTCCCGTATAGCCTTCACGGTTTGCATACATGGTTGAATAGTAGACGGGCACAAGAGCACTCTGCCAGTCGTTGCAATGGATTATATCGGGCTTGAAGTCGATATATGGCAGAATTTCAAGAACTGCTCTTGAGAAAAAAGCAAATCTCTCGCCGTCATCATAGTGACCGTAGAGCGTGTTCCTCTTGAAATAATATTCGTTATCTATAAGATAATAAACAACGCCGCCTGCCTTTGCTTCAAAAACGCCGCAATACTGTCTTCGCCATGAAACGGGAACCATAATGCTTGTTATGAAAGTCATTGATGCTCTCATTTCGTCGCTTATTGTGCCATAGAGCGGCATAACAACACGGCAGTTGACCTTTCTGTTTTTGAGTGCCTGCGGCAATGAGCCTGCAACATCTGCAAGTCCGCCGCTTGCGGCAAAGGGAAGTGCTTCGCTCGAAACATATAAAACCTTCATTTTATCCGTTCCTTTCAATCTGAATAATGCTGATATATTCTGCGGCTGACGGGATTTATCCCTGCTCTGCCACAGAGCTTTCCTTCGGTGCAGAGGTTGTTACCTCTTCAACGGGAGCCTCGGACTTGGAAGCCGCACTCTGCGAGGTCTGATTTTCGTCAGACTTCGTTGCAGAAGCCGTTGTCTGCACCTTTGTTGTTTTTTTGTTGACATCAACCGTATAAGCTTCAATCTCGGTTACAGGCTCTCCCCACTCATTGAGAAGAGGAATTCCGTTTTCGTTTGTTACCTGAACAGCTCTGCTTTCTTCAACAAACTGATTTGTGGTTGTAGTTGTTCCCTTCGTTGTTGAGGGCTTCACCTTTTCGGGATAAACATAATTTGACGAAACATGAGGTCTGACATAGTGCTCAAGCATTGTATAATACACTACATCGCCGTTTTCCATTGTTTCGCTCACAACAACAACCGTGCTTTCCACCTCTGCCGTTGTTGTTTCTTCTTCTTTTTCGAATACCCCGACCTTGGCAAGCACAACAACCAACGCCAAAATCAAAGCGACTCCTGCAATCACATAGGTTATTATGTCCTGTTTTGACACCTTGTTTTCCGATGACATAAGAAACGCCACTTCCTCAGATAACTATTTCTTTTCCGACATAAACCGGGAAATTGTCTGCACCGCAAATAGCCTTACCGGGCTTTATTGCAACAGACTTATCAAGAATAACACAATTAAGGCTTGCATTTTCGCCGATAAATGACCCCTGCATGATAATGGAATTCTTGATTTTTGCTCCCTTTGAAACGGTTACGCCTCTGAAGAGAATGCAGTTTTCAACCTCACCCTCAATGCGGCAACCATCTGCGATAAGAGAATTCTTAACATCGGAGCCTATTCCGTAAAACGCAGGAACCTGGTCTCTTGTTTTTGTATATACAGGCTTATCCTGCGGAAAAATCTGTTTCATATTTTCACGGTTGAGAAGCTCAAGGCTGACATCATAATAATCCTGAAGCGATGAAAGAACACGCAGATAGCCCTTCTGCTCATAGCCGTAAACCTGAAGATGAATAAGGTGCATTGCGATAAGCGATTCAAGGTTTTCAACTCTTGCGGCATGAGCCTCCTGAAGAAGTCTTTCAAGAAGAGACCTTCTGATAACCATAACCTTGATTGAATAATTCGTTTCAATATTGAAATTACCGACAAATCTTGAAGAAGCAATTCTTCCGTCATCGCCGAATTCGTATTCGGTTGCATAATTTACCTGCTTGGGAACGCCGTGAGTATAAGCGATTGTTATATCGGCATTCTTTTTGACATGAGCGTTTATCATATCCTCATAGTCCATGCTTCCGAGAATATTGCAGTCCGTGAGAAGAACATATTCCTTATCCGAGGATGAAATATAATCAATGCTTCCGTAAAGAGCATCAAGCTTGCTCACTGACATACCCGTTTCCGTTGTGTTGAACGGAGGAAGAATCGTCATACCGTCTCTTTTTCTCGAAAGGTCCCATGCCTTACCCGTTCCAACATGATCCATGAGAGAACGGTAATTTGCCTTCGTGATAATTCCGACCTGCGGAATTCCTGCGTTAACCATATTCGAAAGCGGGAAATCTATAAGACGGTATCTACCTGCAAACGGAACAGAACCCATGGTTCTGAAGGTTGTCATTTCAGGAAGAAGCTCGTCATATGCGTTTGAAAAGATGATTCCGAGAACATTATTTGATGACATTATTCTTCACCTCCGACATCGCTGTCAACCATTGCTTTGGGAGCTACCTTTGCTCCCCTTCCGACCTTGACGCCGCTTCCGACTACCGCAACGCCCCAGTCATCTATATCCTCCATATTTTCGGGTCTTTCGCCGACTACCGCTCCTTCTTCAATAACTGCATTTTCCGCAACTATCGAATACTGAACAACTGCTCCTTTTTTGATAACCGTGCCGGGCATGACGATTGAATATCTGACCTCTGCACCCTCTTCAACGGTTACATTCGCAAAAAGAACGGAGAAATCAATATCGCCCTTGATTTCGCATCCCTCTGTTATCATCGAATTGACAACCTTTGCATTGTCGCCGATATAGTGCGGCGGAGCGACGGGACTTCTTGAATAAATCTTCCAGCTGTCATCATCAAGATTGAGGTCAACCTTCGGATTGAGAAGGTCAAGGTTTGCATCCCAAAGGCTGTTGATTGTGCCGACATCCTTCCAATAGCCGTCAAACTGATAAGCGAACATTCTCTCGCCGTTTTCGTGCATTGCGGGAATAACATCATGGCCGAAATCGTTGCCGGAGCCTTCATTTGCCTCGTCTTCAATGAGATATTGGCGGAGCTTCTTCCAGTTGAAAACATAAACGCCCATCGAAGCCTTGTTGCTTCTGGGATTTTTCGGTTTTTCTTCGAACTCCGCAATTGAGCCGTCTTCATTGGTAATCATAAGACCGAAACGGCTTGCTTCGTCCCAGGGGACCTCAAGCATTGCAATTGTGCAGTCCGCTTCCTTTTTCTTGTGAAAATCAATCATCTTTGAGTAGTCCATCTTATAAATGTGGTCACCCGAAAGAATGAGCACATATTCCGGGTCATATCTCTCGATGAAATTGATATTCTGATAAATCGCATTTGCAGTGCCTTTATACCATTCGGTTCCCTTTATCTGCTGATAGGGAGAAAGAATGTGAACGCCGCCGTTGGCTCTGTCAAGGTCCCACGGCTGACCGTTGCCGATATAATCGTTAAGCTCAAGGGGCTGATACTGCGTAAGAACACCTACCGTGTATATGCCTGAATTAACGCAGTTCGAAAGCGGGAAATCTATAATGCGGTATTTTCCGCCGTAGGGAACTGCGGGTTTTGCAATCTGCTTTGTGAGAATACCGAGACGGCTTCCCTGACCGCCTGCAAGAAGCATTGCTATGCATTCGGGTTTAACTGCCATTTTAATGGTCCTCCTTTATGTCAATTTGAATCATTTGCTTTTTCTCGATGTGTTTTTTATATATATACAGCTCAGACCTTCAATATCAAGCTCAATGCTGTATTCGCATCCGTGCATGGGGATTTTCTTTGCTCTGACAGAACCGACTGTGCTTTCGTTTCTTCCTCCGTATTCGGGAGCGGATGAGCTGAAAACAACTCGGTATGTGCCCGGTTTTTTAACTCCGATTCTGTATTTTTGCCTTGTAACATTGGTGAAATTGCAGAGGACTGCTATTTCGTTTTCCGCTTTATCCCTGCGTTGATACGCAACAACGGAATTTACATTGTCATCGCTGACTATCCACGAAAAGCCCTCCCAGTCATAATCTATCTCCCAGAATGCAGGATTTTTCAGATAGAAAGCGTTGAGGTCGGCAACATATTTTTTCATCTGCCTGTGTGCTTCATAATCAAGAAGAAGCCAGTCAAGCTCCTGCTTATAATTCCACTCAATGAACTGACCGAATTCGCTTCCCATGAAAAGAAGCTTTTTTCCGGGATGGGACATCATATACCCTAAAAATGACCTGACACCTGCGAATTTTTCTTCGTATGTACCGGGCATTTTATTTATCAGAGAGCATTTGCCGTGAACAACCTCATCATGAGAAATCGGAAGCACGAAATTCTCCGAAAATGCGTAAAAAAATGAAAAAGTGAGACAATCGTGATTGAACTTTCTGAATATTCCGTCAAGCGAAAAATACCTGAGGCAGTCATTCATCCAGCCCATATTCCATTTGAAATTAAATCCGAGACCGCCGAGATAGGTAGGCTTTGAGACCATAGGCCATGAGGTGCTTTCTTCGGCTATCATCATCACATCGCCGTGTTCACGGAATATCGCTTCATTCAGCTTTTTGATGAATGCAACCGCTTCGAGATTCTCTCTTCCTCCGTAGCAATTCGGCGTCCATTCTCCGTCTTCCCTGCAATAATCAAGATAGAGCATTGAAGCAACCGCATCAACACGCAGACCGTCAATATGATATTTTTCAATCCAGAGCATTGCACTCGACATAAGAAAGCTCTGAACCTCCGGCTTGCCGTAATCAAATACTCTCGTTCCCCACTGATAATGCTCGCCCTTTTTCGGGTCTGAATATTCATAGCACGGTCCGCCGTCAAACTCATATAATCCGAAGGAATCCTTCGGAAAATGAGCGGGAACCCAGTCGAGAATTATTCCGATTCCTTCATTATGTGCCTTATCAACAAAATATGCAAAGTCATCGGGAGTGCCGAATCTTGAGGTCGGTGCAAAATAACCCGTCACTTGGTAGCCCCATGAGCCGTCAAACGGATGCTCCATAATCGGAAGCAATTCGATATGGGTATATCCCATTTCTTTTACATAGGGAATAAGCCTGTCTGCAAGGTCACGGTATGAAAGCGGATTGCCGTCATCATATAACTGCCAAGAGCCTGCATGAACCTCATATATATTAACGGGCGACTCATAGATATTTTTTTTCTTTCTCTTCTGAAGCCAGCCTCTGTCTGTCCAACTGAAATTCAGGTTGCCGTAATATTTCGAAGCTGTGCCGGGTCTTGTTTCGGCATGGAAGGCATAGGGGTCGCTTTTCAGATATTCTCTGCCGTCTGCGGAAACGAGCTGAAATTTATATGCATCAAACTGCTTTACACCGTTTACCGTGCATTCCCAAACTCCGTCACTTATCTTTTTCATCCTGCTTCTGCCGCCGTCCCAACCGTTGAAATCGCCGACTACCGAGGCAGACTTTACATTCGGTGCCCATACTCTGAAGGTCACAGCATTTTCACTGCATTCGCACGGATGTGCTCCGAGATATTCATATGCCTTCGCATTTGTTCCCTCGTGAAAAAGATAAAGCGGAATATTGTTTTCGGGCTTTTTCATTTTCACACCTCCTACCACCTTGTAACACCTGAAGTCATAAATGTCACAAGGTACTACGCCAAAAAACACTATATGATTATAGTAATATAATTATAACACAAGTCTTTCTTTTTTCAAGCAAATTATGTCAGTTTTAATGACAAATTCATATTTATGCAATATGACGATAAAAGTTACAATCGTGTCACCTTCATTGACAAAAATTCGTTATTTTGTTATTATCAAACTTAAATTACTGTATGTATACCATCGGAATGTTTCAGCAAGGAGCGTTATTATGATTAGTACAGACAATCTGTGCATGAGCTGTATGCATGAAATAGGAGACGAAAAAAAGTGCCCATACTGCGGTTACTACACCGATTCGGCACAGATTTCGCCCTATCTTCCCGTGCGCACCGTTATTGCAAACCGCTATCTTGTGGGCAAAATTCTTGAATATAACGGCGAAGGTGCAACATACATCGGTTGGGATATTTCTGAAAGAAAGCCCGTCAAAATAAGGGAATTCATCCCCGACTCATTCTCTATCAGAACCTCTTCGGACCTCAATCTTCGCATCATGATGGGCAACGAAAGCATTTTTGCCGAGCTTCGCCAGAGCTTCGAGGAGCTTTGGACAAAGCTTGCAAGGCTGAGAGGACTTTCCGCCCTCATCAGCGTTACCGATATTGTTGAGGATTACGGCACAAGCTATGCAATATATGACCATGTTGAGGGAATTTCGCTTCGTGATTTTCTTCTGCGGAGCAAAACGGGATACCTTTCCTGGGAAAAGGCAAGGCAGATTCTTATGCCAATTCTTTCAACCCTCGGCACTCTTCATTCATCCGGAATAATTCACAGAGGAATATCTCCATCAACTCTCATAATCGACAAGGAAGGCAAGGTCAAGATTGAAGGCTTTTCAATAGGAGCCGCAAGAACCGCAAGAAGTGACCTCAACAGTCAGCTTTTTGACGGATATGCCGCAATCGAACAATACGGCTTTGAGGGTCAACAGGGCACATGGACCGACATCTATGCCTTTGCCGCCGTACTTTACAGAACCCTTATCGGAAGCGACCCCGTTTCAGCCAAGGAGCGTATGTCAAATGACCGCCTTATGGTTCCCGGCAAGTTTGCCGAAGCACTTCCGGCATATGTTATCAACGGCCTTATAAACGCTCTTCAGATTCTGCCCGAAGACAGAACAAGAAGCGTTGAGCAGCTCCGTGCAGAGCTTTCGGCTTCGCCGTCGGTTACCGCATCGGCAAACCAATACCGCAGCCGGTCCTCACCTGCTCCGCAGAAGCCTGCCGCTCCGAAAAACCCCACTCCGAAGCCGGCCCCGAAGAAAAACGGTCTTCCCGTAATTATCACGGCGGCGGTCATCAGCATCATCATCGGTCTTGCTGTGTTCATAGTTCTTGCATTGACCGTTTTCAAGGACACATTCAATTTCGGAATAAGCAATTCAAGCATATCGGGCGGAACGGCAATTGCAGATGCGTCAATGGTTCCCGTTCCCGATTTTACGGGAAAGAGCTTCGTTGATGTCAATGCAAATCCCGTTTTCACAAAGAATTTTACCTTTGAGGAAGAAAGAGTTTACGACAGCGATGTTGCAGACGGATATATCGTCAGACAGAGCATCGCTCCGGACACCTCTGTTCAGGCAGGAACAGTTATCAAGCTCTATGTCAGCAAGGGCAAGGAAATTGTTGAGCTTCCCGATGTTGTTGGCTGGAATATCAGCCTTGCAAAGGCAAAGCTCGAAGAACTCGGCTTCACAATCAAGCAGATTTCTGCCGAAGACGGTGGAAGGTCAGACGGTGAGGTTATCCACATGGCTCCCCTTCCCGGCAAGAACTACGAAACGGGAACCGAAATAATCCTCAGCGTTTATTCCGCTCCGACAACCATTCCCCCAACCGAGGAAGAAACCGAGGAAGAAACCGAAGAAGAAACCGAAGAAGAAACTGAGCTTCCCGTTGAAGAATCGGGTTATTCAGAATAATCATAATTTTTCCGTAGTATAACAACCGATTTCATAAAAAAGATTGGTTTGATGAAATAATTTTTATTTTTCTATTGACAATCAGCAAATGGTTTGATATAATTCCATTTGCAATTGCGGATGTAGCTCATCTGGTAGAGCGCCACCTTGCCAAGGTGGAGGTAGCGAGTTCGAGCCTCGTCATCCGCTCCATAAAAACCGTCTTTTGTCTTTGACATAAGGCGGATTTTTTATTTTCGGAGGGAATATGCAAAGAAGATATTTAACTGAAAACATTATAAATTGCCGTGATTTAGGCGGCTATCCCTGCCGGAACGGCGTCACGGCCTTCGGCAGAGCATTGAGATGCGGAATTCCGCAAAATCCGACAGAAAAAGATATTGAAATTCTTAAGAAAATCGGAATAAAAACCATTATTGACCTGCGTGGGAACATTGAAGCAAAAGAAAGACCTTCTTATTTCACAAACCGTTCCGACTTTGATTATCACCACATAACTCTGCTCGAAACCAATCCTGCACTTGTGAAAAAAAGCGTTGATATTGTTGAGCTTTATAAGAAATGCCTCAATGAATATAAGGAAAATTTTGCGGCGGTATTGAGAATTATTTCAAATCTGAACGAGCCTTTTCTTTTCCATTGTTTTCTCGGCAAGGACAGAACGGGTCTGCTTGCCGCTCTTCTGCTTTCAGCCGCAGGAGTTGCAAAGGAAGACATCATTGCGGATTATCAGGTTACATATACATATATTATTGACTTTTATCGAAGGGAAGCCGCTTCGGGTTCCGGACTTATCTGGGAATCTGACGAAAACAATCTGCGTTCGCTACCCGAATTCATGAACGGAGTTCTGACCTGTATCGAAGATGAATTCGGCGGCGTTGACGGCTATTTCAGATATATCGGTCTTTCTGAAAATGAAATAAAAAAATTAGGCGAAGTTCTTTTGTAATTCGTCTAAATGACCATATTTCATGTGTTGCTATTGTTGTTTTTGTATAACTTTTAAAAAAATATTGACTTTTTTTAGTTTCAATATGCAATAATAATATATCCTTATTTGAAAGGAATGAAGTAGTCATATGGCAAACTGTCCCAAGTGTAATGCTCACCTTAAGCTTTCCGACTGGAAACAGCATTGTCCTCACTGCGGCACAAACATCACTGTTTACGGCTTGCAGGAAAGGCTGATGCAGGATGCCGATATTGCTGAGGTTCAGAATTACCACTTCCAGAAAAAAATCGACCGGATAAAAACCGCTTTTATCGGTTCACCTTTTGCGATTACCAGAATTTTTACATCGCTTCTTCCCGTCGGTCCGCTTTTTCTTCCCATCATCAAAGTAGCCTTCTCCGATAAGCTTGCGGATGCAAGCGGAAACATCAGTCTCATGTCGATATATAATAACTTCGACAAAATAGGAGATGTTTTCGGATTCATTTCCGGAAATTCCGTTTCAGACAAATTATTCGTTGTTGCTTTCGTGATTTTTCTTCTTTCGGTTGTTGCAACTCTTATCCGCTTTGTTCTTAACTCTCTCGCCTGCTCGCCGAAGGGAAAAATCAGGAACTATTCAATGGATGCAATTCTTCTTGCAACATCAATTGTTCCTGCTATCCTTATTCTTGCAATGAAAAATGACGGAGCAATCAATGCTTCAATCGGTCTCGGTGCAATTCTTTATATCGTCTGCCAGGCAGTCAATGTTATCATTGATGTTCTCTTCTTCAAAAAAGGCTTTGAAATCAAGCATCAGCAGTGCTATGTCGGCGGCATTCCCATTGAAGAATATTTCGAGATGGAAAAAACAATGACAAGAGAAGAAATCAGAGCAGAGCAATATAAGCGTCTTCAGGCTCTTCAGAAAGCAAAAGAGCTGGAGCTTGAGGAAAAAGAAAGAGAAAAAGAAGCAAAAGCAGAAGGAAAGGATGGTGAGTAACAATGTCTGAAAATACTACCGAAGTCAGAAACGGTGAAGAGCTTGAAAAAACTCCACAGTTCAATCAGGCATATATGAACCGTCTTTTCTGCACAACCAAAGAAAGAATTTCTTATATTCTTTTCAAGGCTTACGGCAGCACCACTCTCGGAAAATATGATGTAGGCAGTGAAATCTGGCTTTATGATATGTACGGCGTCAGGCCGACAAGTCTTGCAAAGGCTCAGGCTTCTCTCACAATTTACGAATGATCAATGACCCGCTCACAGCGGCAATCATTGACAACATGAGAACCCGTTGGGGTAAATTCAAACCGTTCCAGTACCTTGCTCTTCTTCCGAGCATTCTCGGCGGTATATACACCTGTATGCTTCCCATAATCGCCAATTTCTTTGGCTGGAGTGCAGGTACAAGACTTATCGGTTACATGATTCTCCAGTATTATAACGAAACTGTCGGTGCATTCTTCGGCGGCGGCGGATACATTGAAAATGTTTTTACCCCGAACCCGAATGAGCGAACGTCGTTGTTGGTTTCAGCAAAATTTGTCGGCGACCTTCTCGGAAAATTCCCGTCGCAGATTTTCGCCGTTCTGCTCGACCTACGAGGTAACGGAATTATCAAGGCTGACCTGACAAAAATGTTTGTTACGGGCAAATGGATTGTCTGGACTATCTCCATGGTCCCCACCATCATGTGGTATCTGACGAGTAAAGAAAGAGTTCCTCAGTCTGAAAAACCGCCTCAGCCCATCAAGGGTATTCTTTCGGTATTCAGAAACAGGCCTCTTCTTGTTAACGTTCTCAGCGGATTCATTGATGATATCAACGTCGGTCAGGGCGGAGACCTTTATTATAACGACGTTCTTCATTTCAACACCCTCGAAACAATTGCAGGTATTCCGGGTTCGCCCGTTTCATACTATTCATACGCTCTTGTTCCTAAGCTCAGAAAAAAATGCTCAACAAAGGCACTTTGGTTCCTTGACAGAGGTGCAACCTTCTTCAAGGCATCAATATTCTTCCTTATTGGAACAATAGGTGGTCAGAAAAAGGGACTTTATCTTCATAAAATTCCGATGGTAATCACCTTTGCAATCGGCAACACCGTTCAGATGCTGTTCTACGCAACGGGTAAGGTTATCAATGACGAAATCAACTATGAAATTCTTGACTACTGCGAATGGAAAAACGGCTACCGAGTTGAAGCAACCGTTACTCTTATCAAAGGATATTTCACCAAGGTCAAGGATATTTTCCTGAGAATAGTCAACGCCTATCTTCTTGAAAACTGGGCAGGCTTCGAATCAGGCACTGAAATCGTTCCCGGCGGAGAAGTTGGTTGGAAGCTGTTCCTCACAGCCTTCGGTCCGAAGCTTATATTTGATGCACTCTGCTTCATTCCCATGATGTTCTATAACATAGACCGTGATACCCGTGAAAGAATGTATATTGACCTCGAACGCTCAAGAGCACTTCGCGCGGCAATGGAAAAACTGGACGACAATGAAGTTCAGGAATAATTCATAAAATTCAGGCCTGCGGAAGTAACAATTCTTTCGCAGGCTTTATATTATGTTATCAGGGAGCGAAGCTAATCAAAAAAATGTGAAAAAAATACTTTTTTTATCAGTAAAGCTATGTTATAATAGTCTCAAATAAACAGCAAAGTGGTGATATTATGAAAAAGGTTATTTCCGTTATTCTTGTTTTCAGCTTCATTGCAATTTTTTTCAATTCCGCATCGGCAAACGAGTCATTTCCCGAAGCAGTTCCGGTAATCGAAACGAACAATGACGGTTATATTGATGTTGATCTCAATGTTGAAGACACAACCGGTCAGGATTCGGAAGACGGACTTCAGAAGGCATTGAATCTTCCCGCTTCATACAGCTCCGCTGATTACGGATATGTCACCTCTGTCAAGGACCAACGGGATGCGTCTGCCTGCTGGGCATTCACAACCATCAGTGTTCTTGAATCGGATGTTATTAAGAATTTCAGCAGTGCAACCGCTTCCAACACAAGCTTTTCACCGTATCATCTTGCATGGTTCACATATACTCCGCCGAAAAGCACCGATGACAGACATTATGGTGAACACTATAATGTCAGCACATCTTCTCCGTATACCATCGGCGGAAACTGGAGGCGTGCGGCGGCTACTCTTGCAAATTTCAGAGGAATAGCAAACAACAACTCCGTTCCGGAAAATCAGGTGCTCGACGAATCGCTCCGTTATTCAACCGATTCGGGATATGTTCTCAAGGATGCCGTTATTCTTGAATCAACCGACGAGGTCAAGAACTGGATTATGAATCACGGCGGATGCTATATCAGCTATCATCATGACAGCAAATATCTTGACACCTCAAACGGTGCATATTATAACAACGAAAAGTCCACGCAGAATCACGCAATAACCGTTGTCGGCTGGGACGATAATTACAGCAAAACGAATTTCAAAAATCAGCCTTCCTCCAATGGTGCATGGTACTGCAAGAACAGCTTCGGAACATCCTACACGCCGAAAGGATATATCTGGATTTCATACGAGGATGCTTCTATTGACATGAGCAAGACATTTTACGGATTTTCTGCCCAGAAAAATGTTTACAGCCATAATTACAGCTATAATAATGCCGCACACGGAGCATCATTAAAATTCACCGATGAAATCACTTCCGCAAATGTTTTCAAGGCTGAAGCCGATGAAAAGCTTACTGCTGTAATGATACAGACCTTAAACAGAGACCTTACCGCAGAGATTTCGGTATTCACGGATATTCCCGAGCAGGAAACATTGCCCGATGAAGGTACTCTGAAATATGAATACACAACCTCGGTAGTCGGCAAGGGTTATCACACAATCATGTTTGACGAGGCAGTTGAAATCAAAAAAGGAACAAGATTTTCGGTTATCGTAACTCTTTACGGAAACGGAAGCATTAATCTTCCAATCGAGAAAAATGACAGCAGTTCCTTCTCCTACACGGGAAACTACGGCGAAAGCTTCCTCTATTTCAATGACCAATGGTATGATTGCCGTGATGTTTCAAGAGGAACAACAGCGAAAGAAGATTTCAGAAATGTTTATATTTCCGCTCTTGCACAGGACGAAAAGTCAGCTCATGTTCACAGCATGACCGTTGATGAAAAGGCCGCAACCTGCAAAACAACGGGACACAGAAAGGTTTATTGCCAAACCTGCGATTATGTTGAAAGCTATGAAGAATATGCTCTTCTTCCTCACAACTTCACAGTTATTGAAGAAAAACCGGCGACCTGCACTGAAAAGGGATATAAGAAGGTTTCCTGTAAAAACTGCGGTCAGCTCAAAAGCAATGAGGAATATGCTAAGCTTTCTCATAGTTTTTCAAAGGTAATCACCGCTCCGACCTGCACTGAAAAGGGATTCACAACCTTCACCTGCTCCTGCGGTTACTCCTATGTCGGCGATTACACGCAGGCACACGGCCATGAATTCGAAAGAGGAAAGGTCATCAGCGAGAACATTAAGCAGACCGTTTACGAAACAAACTGCAAGCATTGCGATGCCAAATCAACTGAAACGCAAGCAAGAAGCTTCTGGCAAAGAATAGCATATTTCTTCACACATTTGTTTAAATAAGAACCAAACCCTGTTGAAGATATACAACAATGCTTACCCCTGCTCACCTCAAATGAGCAGGGGTTTTTGTCATATTGCGGAAAAATAGGGTTGTAATTAATCTTTTATATCGTTACATCAACGAATTCTGCGTTAATGTATTCTGCAAGAACATTCGGGTCAACGCCTATCATTGCACCCCGTATTCCTGCACTGACATAGATTTTATCAAAGAGAATTGCAGTTTCGTCAATAACGGTTTTAAACTGCTTTTTCATTCCTATAGGTGAGCAACCGCCTCTGATGTAGCCCGTTGTTTTCAGAAGGTCTTTTACATGAATCATTTCAACCTTCTTTTCGCCGAATGCCTTTGCAACCTTTTTCAGCTCAAGCTCGTCGCAGACGGGAATGCAGCATACTCCGAAGCCGTTTTTCTCTCCTCTGAAAACAAGAGTTTTGAAAACCTGCGTATGGTCCTTGCCTGTTTTTCTTGCGATGCTTTCGCCCGAAAGGTCATTTTCGTCAACGGGATATTCGAGCACCTCATATTCAATTTTTGCCGCATCAAGCAGCCTCATAACATTTGTTTTAATCATATCTTTGAAATCCTGAATGTAAATCCGTATTCTTTAAAGCTGTTAACCTTGTATGGCTTATGAAGATAAGCACATCCCGGCATATCGCCGCCTACTCCCCTTTCAGCCGCATCGAGCGAAAGAGTTATGCAGTTATCCTTTTCAAGCTCGAAAAGATGCTTTGCACTGTCGAGTTTTTCGGGGTTGTAATATCCGAGATTGAAGCCAAACGGAATATCCATGGCATCAATCTTTATTCCGCTTCCCGAAGCATCTGTTATTTCAAGGCTTCTCGTGTCTGACCTGTGACCGTTTTCCTGCGGTCTCATATATCTGTGTTCAAGACCGTCAACTGTTGCGTTGTGGCGTGCTATTTTTGCTCCCGTTTTTCTGTCGCAATAATTTTCCTGCGGACCTCTGCCGTACCATTCCGCATTTTCAAGCCTGCTCTTTATGCCCATTCTCATTCCGACCTTGAGCATCGGCAGAAGGAGACCCTTCGCCTTGTGGGAAACGGTAACCTCGCCGTCAGGTGAGAAAAGATATGATGTTTCAACGCCTGCCGTAAACGGTGCAATCCATTTAACATCAACTCTGACACCCGAAGAAGTTGATTCTGCTCTGACCCTTGCGGCAACAGTCTGTGCAGTTGAGCGTTTCCACTGATAGAGAGGATGAATGCCCGAAAGAGACGGAGCAAAGTTAACATATCCGAAATCATTATCGGTCAACGCCCTGAAAAAGTCGGGAATCATCGGCGAATTCTCGTCAATTATTTCACTTCCGTCATAGTTGAGAGAAGCCAGTGCACCGCCCTTGATTTCAGCCGTGAAATCCTTGCCTATGATTGAAACATTCTTTCCCCTCCGAAGAAATTTCATATCACCGTTTGCGGGGTTTTTCTTCGCCGCAGGAGCTTCACGGAGCATAAACTGATTGAAGCTTTGTTCAAAGCCTGCTTTTGCCCAAGGTTTATTCTTATTCAGAACGAACGAAACGGTCAGAATAACTTCGCCGTCGGGATAATTTTCAAGCGATACCGGAAGACTGATTTCTTCCTGCGAAAGAGGAGCGATAACCGTCTTTATAACGCCGCTTTCCTTTTCGTAACCGTCAACCGAGATGCTCCAACGAATGTCATAATCCTCGGTTGAAATGAAAAGATTTTTATTTTTAACGGTGATTTTTCCGTCTTCAAAGTCAGTTGCTTCTAAATTCGAATAAACATTTTTGACCTCGTAGTAAGACGGATGCGGAATTCTGTCTGCACCGATTATGCCGTTTGCACAGAAATAATAGCTTGTTTCGCCCTCATCGAAGTCACCGCCGTAGAGCCATTTTTCGGTTCCGTTTTCAACCATATGGATGGACTGGTCAACATAATCCCAGATGAATCCACCTGCCATATGCTCATATTTTTCGAAATCGTCAACATATTCCTTAAAGTTGCCGAGACTGTTTTCCATTGCGTGAGCATATTCGCAGTAAATTACGGGATGATCGTTATATTTTTCCGCAGGAACGGGCTTGTTGTCTGCGGCAAGAATATTCGCAACATTGTCATAGAGAGTTGTTTTGATTTCCTCTTTGTTGCGGAGTTTTTCAACTATGCCTTCAACGGGATACATCCTGCTGATGAAATCGCTCTTGGTGAGGTCATAATCTCCCTCATAGTGAATAGGTCTTGATTTGTCGAGAGCGAGAATTGCTTCCTTTTCACGGGCGAAATTCGAGCCGTCTCCGGCTTCATTTCCGAGCGACCAGAAGCATACACAGGCGTGACTTCGGTCACGAAGCACCATTCTTTCCGCTCTGTCAACAACCGCCATGGTGAAATCCTCGTTGTCGCCGGGGCAGTTCTTTCTTCGAACGCCGTGAGACTCAACATCGGCCTCGTCCATAACATAAAAACCGAGTTCATCGCATAAATCATAAAAAATCTCCGCATTCGGATAGTGACTTGTCCGAATGGCGTTGATGTTTGCCTGCTTCATCAGATAAAGGTCCTGAAAATACCTTTCCTTCGGCACTGCCCAACCGTTGTCTGGGTCAAAATCGTGGCGGTTAACGCCCTTTATGATAACCCTTTTTTCGTTGATATATAAGATATTACCTTTTATCTCAACCTTTTTGAAGCCGATTTTGATGCTTTTGACGCAATAAAGCTTTCTGTTCGCCTTGACTGAAATAACGAGAGTGTAAAGATTCGGCTCCTCTGCCGACCATTTTCTGACATTCTCCTTGAGATAGCTGAAATTCAGAACCGTTTTTCCGCTTGATGCAACTATCTTTTCGTTTGCGAGCTTTTCGGTTATATTGTCGTGAACAAGAGAAGCGATAACGGTACATTCCATTTCTTCACCGTGATTTGCCACCGTTACTTCAAGATTGAGCTTTCCGTTTTCATATGTTTCGTCAAGAGAAGCATCGGCAAAGAAATCCCTGATGAAAAGCTTCTCTTCGGCATAGATATACACATCTCTGTAAATTCCGCAGAGGAACCACATATCCTGGTCCTCAAGATATGTGCCGTCCGTGTAGCGATAAACCTCAACCGCAATGGAGTTTTCGCCTTGATGAACATATTTCGTTATATCAAATTCCGCAGGGGTCATTGAGCCTTGGGAATAGCCGACCTTCATGCCGTTTATGTAGAGAAAAAATCCTGCTTTGACCGCTCCGAAATGGATAAAAATTTCTTTATTTTCAAAGTATTCGGGCAGAGTAAAGGTTCTTCTGTATATGCCGACCTCGTTGAGCGAATGGCTGATTTTCGGAATTTGATTTTCTGCTGTTGAAAGAGCCTTCGGATAAGAGGCACAAAGATAAATCGGTTTTCCGTAACCCTTGAGCTGCCAGAGAGACGGCACGGAAATGTCGTCCCAGTCGAGGCAGGGATATTCGTCTGAAACAAGTCGGTCATCAAGATTGTCAACGCCCTGTTGCCAATGGAATTTCCATATTCCGTTGAGAGAAAAGCGTGTGTCCGTTCTGACCCCTTCAAGAGCATCCTTAACCGAAGGATAAGTCGGAGAAGTGTTGTGACCGTCTTCTTTGTTTTCTTTGATTATCAACGGGTTTTCCCAGTATCTGAGTTCTTCCATGTTTTTCTTCCTTTCAAAGGAAAATATATTTTTATCTTACCACCGATTAGCCGATTTGTCCATAAAAATATGTTGACTTATATCAATATACTATGATAATATTGAGGGGAAATTTCTGAATGGAAGTGATATTTTGACTGATTTCAAGGAAAGTCCTGTAATGTACGGCATTGCAATTGCAATTGTTGTGTTCATTATTTCACAGTCACTGTTCTTTGCCGTCAAATCGTGGAAGCACGGCAAAAAACTCGGAATCTCATCGGAAACTCTTAAAAACACCGTCATTTCAACAATTCTCTTCACCCTTGCACCGTCAATTTCAATTCTCGCAACGGTAATTGTGCTTGCAAATGCACTCGGAATAGTTCTTCCGTGGATAAGGCTTTCGGTTATCGGCAACCTTGCATACGAAACAGTTGCCGCAGAGACCGCTCTCGGAGTTATCGGCGGATCGCTGAGCAATCCCGTTGATAATCCTGCCGCATTTTCAACTATCGTATGGGCTATGACTATCGGAGCCTGCTCTCCTCTCATCTATCTTCCGCTCGTTTGCAAAAAGCTTCAGAATAAAATCGGAAGCACGGTCAATAAGAATGAAAGCACGAAGAAGCTCGGCGATGTTCTTTCAGCCGCCGCTTTCATAGGCATAATTTCGGCATTCATCGCAAGAGCAATCAACAGCTGCACGACAACAAAGGAAATCGTTCTCAATGAAGCAGGCGAAGAGGTCACGAAGAATGTCATCACGGAATCCTCAGGAGTTATTTCGATTCTCACCCTTATCTGTGCAACTGTTTTCATGCTTATCTTCACGGCTCTGTGCAAAAAAATCAAAAGGCTTGAAAAATTCGAATCCTTTGCAATGCCTCTTGCAATGTTTGCCGCAATGGGCTGTGCAATTCTCTTCACGGCGGTTCTTCCCGAAGGACTCCGCACCTTCACATGGTATTCGGTAGGAGGTGTTATGTAATGAAAACATATTTTGATAAGCTTCACAAATGGGGAGCAATATGGAATTATGCCGCTCTTGCCGCTCTGTTTATGGTTCCCGTTGCGATTTCAATTTATCTCAGCCAATGGCCGTCGCTCGGAGTGCTTGCAAAGATTCTTCCTCCGATTCTTATTCTCTATTGGCCGACGGGTATCATCGAAACCGTTACATATATTCCGATGCTCGGTGCAGGCGGAACATATCTGAGCTTCGTTACGGGCAATGTCTCAAACCTCAAGCTTCCCTGCGGACTTAACGCAATAGAAAACGCAAAGGTCAGAGCAAATACCGAAGAGGGAGAGGTTATCTCAACCCTTTCAATTGCCGTTTCTTCAATCGTAACAACGGTGGTCATCGCAGTCGGAGTGCTCGCCTTCAGCCCCGTTCTTCCGAAAATTACCGCAGAAGGCTCGGTCTTCAAGCCTGCATTTGAGCAGGTTCTGCCCGCTCTTTTCGGAGCACTCGGAGCAGGTTATTTCTTCAAGCATTGGAAGCTCGGCATTGCACCGATTCTCAGCGGCGTTGTGGTTCTCATTTTTGCACCCACTATGGGAGTCGGAATTCTCATGGTCATAACAATTGTTGTTTCCATCGCCGGTGCACTCATTATTTACAAGAATTTATGGCTTCCGGAATTCAGAAGGATGAAAGAAGCAAAAAAGAAATAAAATTGTTGAAGCTAAAATTTTTATGTTGTGCAAATTAACACTTGATATATAGTGCGAATTGTTATAAAATCATAGTGTTGGTTTTAAGGAACCGCTGAATAAATGCGACATCGCATCTTTTCAGCGTTTCCTCAAATCACCTTTTGAAAGGAGTAAAAAGTAATGATTAATTACACTAACGAAGTACAGAATATGTGCTGCGTAGCAAAGGGACCCAACCACGGTCCTGCACCCATTCCCGAAGAGGGCAAGTGGGTTAAGGCTTATGAAATCAAAGATATCTCCGCTTTCACACATGGTGTTGGCTGGTGTGCTCCTCAGCAGGGAGCCTGCAAGCTTTCACTCAATGTTAAAAACGGCGTTATCGAAGAAGCTCTTGTTGAAACAATCGGTTGCTCCGGTATGACCCATTCAGCTGCTATGGCTGCTGAAATTCTTCCCGGCAAAACCATCCTTGAGGCTCTCAACACAGACCTCGTTTGCGATGCTATCAACACAGCTATGCGTGAGCTCTTCCTTCAGATTGTTTACGGCCGTTCACAGTCCGCTTTCTCGGAAGACGGTCTTTCAGTCGGTGCAGGTCTTGAAGACCTCGGCAAGGGTCTTCGTTCACAGGTCGGCACAATGTACGGCACAAAGGTCAAGGGTGTCCGTTATCTCGAAATGGCAGAGGGCTATGTTACAAGACTTGCTCTCGATGCTGACGATCAGGTTATCGGCTATGAATTCGTTTCTCTCGGCAAGATGACTGACTTCATCAAGAAGGGTGACGATCCTACAACCGCATACAATAAGGCAATCGGCAATTACGGCAGATTCAACGAAGCTGTCAAGTATATTGACCCGAGAAAAGAATAATAGTAAGAGGAGGAAAATTACAATGGCATTATTTGAAAGCTACGAGAGACGTGTTGATAAAATCAATGCTGTTCTCGCTGAATATGGCATTTCTTCAATCGAAGAATGTAAAGAAATCACTCTTGCTAAGGGTATCGACTGCGACAAGATAGTAAGAGAAACTCAGCCCATCTGCTTCGAAAACGCTGTCTGGGCTTACACAGTTGGTTGTGCAATCGCAATCAAGTCAGGATGCACAAAGGCTGCTGATGCTTCGGCTGCTATCGGTGTCGGTCTTCAGTCATTCTGCATCCCCGGTTCAGTTGCCGAAAACAGAAAGGTCGGTCTCGGCCACGGTAACCTCGGCAAGATGCTCCTCACAGACGAAACAGAGTGCTTCTGCTTCCTTGCAGGTCACGAATCATTCGCTGCCGCTGAAGGTGCTATCAAAATCGCTCTCAACGCAAACAAGGTAAGAAATAAGCCCCTTAAGGTTATCCTCAACGGTCTCGGCAAGGATGCCGCTATGATTATCTCAAGAATAAACGGCTTCACATATTGCAAGACAGAGTTTGATCCTTATTCGGAAACCGTTAAGGTTGTTGAAGAAAAGGCATACTCAAGCGGCCCCAGAGCTGAAGTTAGATGCTACGGTGCTGATAATGTTCCCGAAGGCGTTGCTATCATGCGTCTTGAAAATGTCGGCGTTTCCATCACCGGCAACTCAACCAACCCCACAAGATTTCAGCATCCCGTTGCAGGCACATATAAGAAATGGTGCATCGAAAACGGCGTTAACTATTTCTCCGTTGCTTCGGGCGGCGGCACAGGCAGAACTCTTCATCCCGATAATATGGCAGCAGGCCCTGCTTCCTACGGTATGACAGACACAATGGGCAGAATGCATTCAGATGCACAGTTCGCAGGTTCATCATCAGTTCCCGCTCATGTTGAAATGATGGGTCTCATCGGCATGGGCAACAACCCGA
>DCII01000056.1:0-6491 GCA_002315935.1 Ruminococcaceae bacterium UBA1730 | reverse complement strand
TGGTAGGCGCAACAGTTGCTTGCGCTGTTGCTGTTGAAGAAGCAATGAAATAATCCTTATTTATCAAGGCTTTCCGGACTTCGTTTCACCCTGAAACGAAGTCCTTTTTTGCTCAAAAATCGTCCGATTTTCTCGGGAAAATGGCCATTTTTCCGAAATTTTCCGAAGTTTTTCCGAATTTCGGAAAATCAGAAGTCCCAGAAACCCATAAATATCAAGAAAAAATAAGGTTTATTTTAATAACAGATTTCCGAAATAACTTATAGAAATACGAAAAAATCGCCCCTGCAAGGTATAAGCTCTGCAGGGGCATAATACTGTCATTTTCATTACCAATCTCTTTCTGACTCTGGAACATAAATGGCATTTATCTGTTCTGTAAACTCCTCTAATTTTTCAAACGGAATATGTACATATCTCGCTGTTGTTCTGTTCATGCCTTCTTTGTCTTTATGACCCATCAACTGACTGACATACATAGGCGAAACACCTTGAAGTATCATTCTTGAACTGAATGTATGACGAAGGGAATGAAAATTAAAGTCTTCAAATAACGGCTCTGTTTCTTTTCTGTTTGCTTTTCCATGAATTACTGCTGAAGCATGCTGCAATATATTGGGATTTTTGAAAGATCCGTCAGGATTGATGTTAACAAAGTGGGCTTCCTCGCAACCTTCTCCATAGTCGCAGAAAATATCGTATACTCCGTGTGTATTTTTGATATTGCTGTCCGGTGCTTTTTTAATATAATAATGATAGATTATATTGTATGAATTCTGACGATTCTTTTCCTCAAGCAGGATTTCTTTCAACCTTTTACAAAGAGGAATATCTCTTTTTGAATTGTATTTAGGATTTGTTAAGCACCAGAATCCTTCAATATACTGCATTTGTCTTTTTATATGGATGATGTTGTTGTCAAAATCTATATCATCCCATAATAGTCCGAAGGCTTCACCAAGTCTCATTGTGGCATAAAGTGCAAGGTTGGCAGGAAGATTGAAACTTGTACCGGCAGGAAATCTGCTGAAGATTTTATCAAGTGCTTCTTCCGGAATGATATCTCTTGTCTGTGTATATATGCCATATTCATCATCGTCTTCGCATTTGTCAACTTTTGGAACGGACACAAGAACCATTGGCGATTTTTCTATATATCCCAAATCAACGGCATATCTTAAAATATTTACTATAAGCCCATATGTGTCGGAAACTGAATTGGCAGATAATTTTCTTTCATAGAATAAATGGTTTACAGCGTTCTGAATAATTACGGGCGTAAGACCTTTAAGCGGATATTTTCCGAGATAAGGTAACACATTGTTTTTAATTCTTTTTCTGTAACCTTCAGATGTAAGCCACTGCCAGTTTTTTTCATTGCTTTTTCCGGGAAACCAGATATTGTTTACAAAGTCCTCAAATGAAGTGTTGCAGAGTTCGTTGTTGCTCTTAAATCCCGTTCCGACTAATTCTGCAAGTGCTTTTTCACCCGCTATTTTTGCCTCTTTGTTGGAGGCAAACCCTGAGCGACTGTATTCTTTCCTTTTTCCATTTATTTTGGGACCATAAAAATAGTATTGATAAACAGTTTTGCCGGTGGTTGATTTTTTCTTTCGTGTTTTAACTTCAAACTTGATTGCCATTTAATGCCTCCTCAAGAAAGATTTGTATGATCAAAAACAACCGGATTCGAAGGATCTGTAATATCCATTCCGTTCATTCTATCAATAAAATCTTCAAGTGCCTTTCTTGAAACTTTGACTCTTCCTGCTTTCAGAGAGGGAAGCAGTCCGCTCTTTATCAAGCTACGCACATAATCGGCATTACAGCCAATCATTTTTGCTGCTTCGGGTATTGAAAGCAGTAACTTTGGATCTTCGTGGGTTTTTACTGTCATATATTAAAATGTCTCCTTTATCATAAATATTTTTTTGGCTTTTGCAATTGTGCCGATTATCATCGTTCATAATCCTTTCTTTTGGATTTCTGAACTGTTCTATGCTGAACGGCATACAGGTTGAGACCTTCTTCAATAATCTCCATCATTCTCTGTGGCGTAACACCTTCAGAAAAATAACGATCAAGAAAATCAGCAGGAATTTTTAACGATTCACGCTGATTGCATTTACGCTCACACATAATTTCAAGAATCTTATCGCCGTTTAAGTTTCCGGATTCCGAAAGTTTTCTCATTCTTTGAGCCTGAGAAAGAGAAGGAACCGCTTGCTCACTTTCAATCGTGATAAGCAGTTCCTTCTGAAGTCCCTGAGGAAGATATGAAATTTCGGTTGCAGGGGTAATTGCCATTTTTCTTTCATCAACCATTTGCAGTAATTCGGGTATCAGATAAGTCAGGCGGATATATCGCTGTATAGTCTTTTCACAGACATTTGCTATGTTGGCTATCTGTGTCAACGAGTATTCAGACTTTGCGACATTTTGTCCAAAAGTCTTTTTCCCCTGATGATTGAGAACATCAAACTTCATCTTATATGCAAACGCCTTTTCGCTTGGTAACAATCCGTCACGATAAAGGTTGGTGTCAACCAATGTGATTATTGCTTGTTCCTGTGTCATATCAGATACAATGCATGGAACAGATTCAAGACCAAGTTTCTTGCTTGCGTGAAATCTTCTATGACCTGATATGATTTCATATTTTCCACTGCTGTCAGGTCTGACGATAAGCGGATCTAAAATACCGTTGTTTCTGATGCTGTCAACCAGCATTTCCATATCTGTGTTTTCCGTGACATGGAACGGATTTTCTGCAAATGCGTGCAGATCGCAAAGTTTTATTAATTTAGTTTCCATAAAATAGTTCCTTTCATTTTTTATCCCAACAATACCAACGAAGATGGAATAAGGAAGCTTATTCCTTTACATATATCTGAATATTTAACATATGAAATGTTATTGATATTGTTATAAAAAGACGGATAGACGGCTGAAATGCAATTATTCATATTTTTGATTTTTAGATTAATTCTGAAAATTCAGATAATTGTTCAGAATACCCGTCTTGCCGTCTTTTGAGTTACTTCTAAAATTTTATTGTTTTGCCGAGTGACGGCTTTTTCGGGTGATTTTATCAATACCGGGTATTGTAAAATCGGCACTTTCCTCAATCAGTTTTTCCGAATCAATACTTTATTCATTCAGAAATTTCCATCGGCTGTTTTAGTAAAATTGCAGAAATGCTTCCATAATGATTCCTCCTTTCGTGTCTGCCGGCTTGATTTTCATGCAGTCAGTTATAGTGGAGAAATCATAAAGTTTGCCGTATATTCGGATAAAACGAATTTTTTCTTCGCAGTGCCGAAAAATTCGCCAAAGCGAATTTTATTGACATTAATCTGAATATGTGTTATTCTATCTTATACAACTGTATAAGATAAGGATATGAGGTGTCGGTATGCGTTCAAAAGATCCGAAGATTATGAAAGAAATACTTGAATATGTTGAGAATTATCAGCGTAACAACAGCGGTAGTTCTCCATCAAAAGCAATGATAAGCAAAGCTGTTGGTATTTCACGGTCAGGAGCATCCAACTATCTGATTGCTATGGCTGAAAGAAATATGATCAGGTATGACGGCTACAATATCGGTACACGTTATCTTGAAAACTATAATAGCAATTCTTCTCCCGCCACGCAACTGAATAATACAGTAAGCTGCGGTTACGGAGATAATCAGAGCCAGAGAATTGTCGGAATATGTGAACTCCCCGAAATGCTTTTCGGGAAAGGTGATTATTTCATCGTTGAAGCAAGTGGAGATTCAATGGAAGATATCGGCGTATTCGATAAGGATATTCTGATTTTTGATAAAAAAATAACTCCCGAAGTGGGAGAATGTGTAGTGTTCCTTGATAATGACGGTATGTCAGCGTTGAAAAGATTTGGCGGATTTGAAAGCGGTGAACCTGTTCTTGAATTTATGAACGAGAAAAAATATCCCGGTGAAAGATATCATTGCAATAATTTTGTCTGTCAGGGAGTGCTTAAATACAGTATCCGTAAGTATTGAAAGGAGAGTGTGTAATGAGTGAACTGTTGATTGAAGATACATTGGGCAAAAGAATGAAAGTTTTGCTAAAAAGAGAAAAACTCAAATATTCTGATTTGTCCGGAGTAACGGGGCTTGCAGAATCAACCATCAGCGATATTATCAATGACAGAGTAATTCCACGATCTGACACATTAAAGATTCTTTCGGATTTCTTTCATGTAAGTACGGATTATCTTCTTTGCAAAACCGATGATCCTGATGAAATAAATCACGACAGAGAAGTAATCGGATTATCTGTTGAAGCAGCAAGAAAACTGCGTGAGGGCGAAGTGAACAGTGCCGTTATCAACGGAATAATCGAAAGCGAAAATGCAGATGTTTTCAGCAATGCAGTTTCCGAAGTTTTTTCAAATTTACAGAACGGCGTTTATGAAGCAACGGATGAAGTTTGGAAAACCTTTTCGGATGTAATCGGAAATTCTGCAGAATCGGTTTTCGAATGTGAGAACGAAATCAAAAGGAATGCAAAAGTTATCGGAGCCAGACAAGGTGAGTTTTCAGATTATGATAAAGCCAATGCAGTGAGAGCATTTGAAGATGTTCTTGAGAATACAACTCCGAAAAGTAATGTTGCTCCTAACACAACATTCAAAGATATTATGAACGGAATGCTCAACGGCAAAAACAAAATCGAACCTGCTAAACTCAGAAAAGAAATGGGTATAGGAGAAAGTGAAAAGATAACTGCCGAGGTTATGGCAAACTTCGTTTATGAAAAACTCAGAGATCAGGAAGAAAGCAAAACATATCCGAATATGCTTATGAAAAAGTTTCTCGGCAATAAAGAAAAGGCAGTCAAAATTTTTGCTTTATTTTATAAAATGTTTGAATAGGTGAATGCTTATGGATTATGAAAATATGACAGATGAAGAATTGTGTCTGCTTATTCAGAACGGAAGCAAAGAAGCGTTATCAGTTTTACTGATTAACAACAGAAGTTTCGTTGAAGCAACGGCAACAAATGTTTTCAAAAAGCTGAATGAAAAGTCAAAAACAAAAGAAAACCGATTTGATGTTGAAGACAAATTTTCAGAAGCGCAGATAGCATTTATCAATGCTGCTTACAATTACAGAAACGGCAGCAAAGCAAAATTTCAGACCTATGCTTATGCCTGCATTGCGAATGCAATCAAGAATTATTTCTTTGCTGATTTCATCAAAAAGGAACAGGCGATAACTTTAACAGACGGCGAAAGCAACGAACCTGTGAACGCATTGGAATGCGAGCATTTCATAAATGAATATGGCAAGGATGCGTTCAACGAATCAGCGGAAGCGATCTATTTCTACAATCGTTTTTATGAAATCATTGATGAAGCAATAACGAAACTTACAAAAAGTCAGCGACAGTATTTATCCTATCGTTACGGACTTGGAGTAAAAATATTTCAGCCGTATTACGGCAATTGTGAGGAAGAATACAACACAAACCACAGCCGTAATTCAGCAATGAAATTTTTCAGCCTTACCCGTCAGGATGCAGAGAAAAAAGAGAAAGAATGTTATAAATCTCTGAGCAAATATTGCCATAAAGAACTTGATGTGAAATCAGTTTCCGAAGAATTGGTTTCATCAGCACTATACAAAAGAGCAAAAGAAAACAGGAACTTCCGTGTAGAATAATTTGTTTTATTTTTGCGGAAAGATCAAAGTGTTGGTTGATATTAAAAATCAACTGTATTTATTGCAAAACTGTTGCAAATAAAGGCTTTTGAGTTCTTCAGCAAGCAAGGCATACCTATATAGGTTTTGCAAAATGCTTGTTGGTGATACTCCCCAAACCCCGAACACATCATTGATTTTTCAATCAATGAGCAGGCGCATTTTCAATGCTTTAATAAAAAGCAAGGCCTCGGCACTTATCAAAATGATTCGTGCTGAGGTCATTTTATATCTCTGAAATTGTTTCCTTTTTCTTATTTTGCGATGGTGATTTTTCATTACTATCTGCTATAAAATTGACCGTTTTATCAGAATAAACTTTTCACAGTCTGATAGTATTTCGTTTTAAAACGCCAAAATTTATCTTGAAAATAAAAGTCAAAATGTTGTTGAATTTTACTGTTTTTATGATATTATAAAATTGAGTATTTTTATTTGGAATGAGGAAAAGTAATGACAAATAAAACATCAATCCGTTTTTTTGAAGATATTCCTGTTCGTGCCGTTTGGGACGAAGAAAGTGCAAAATGGTGGTTTTGTGCCATGGATATTGCCGAAGCACTGACAAAATCCAAAAATCCCCGTATTTATTGGGCAACAATCAAAAGAAGAAACTCTCAGTTGATTGCAATTTGCAAACAACTGAAATTAAAAGCAAAAGATGGCAAATTTTACAATACCGATGTGGTAGATGAAAGCGGACTGAACACGGTTATCGCATTGATTCCAAGTAAGAAATCCGATGTTTTTATCAAAT
>DCII01000054.1:9441-43703 GCA_002315935.1 Ruminococcaceae bacterium UBA1730 | reverse complement strand
GGGCTGTGATTTTTTCACAGCCCCATTCAATATGAAAGGAAAGGTATGATATATGTGAAACGGATAAACTCATCCGTAAAAGAAGAGTGAATTAATTATGCTGCAACTCTGCCGAAAATAACATTCTTTTCAACATTGTAGTTGCCTGTGAGATCAAGTCCGAAAAATTTTGCAATTTCCTTTGCAAGCTTTGAATCAGCCTTACACATAACCGGTGATTCAAATGAAACGATGATGTAATTGTTGTCGTTGAGATAATCGCTGGTTTTTGAAACATTGATAACTGCATGACCGTATCTGTAGCTGCTGATTTTTTCGCCGTTGATGTCCCTGTTACCTGTGTAGTTGAGCTTTGATTTGTTGAAGGTTCTGTTAAGCATTTTATTAATCTCCTTTTCGGTTTTGTTCCGTTTGTGTTTGGTTTGTGTCTATATTATACCGAAGGAAAAATTAATAAACAACATATGAACGCTTAAGAAATCATTAAGGAATAATTATTTCATTGTAAGAATTACGAAATATGTCCATATTATATATAATGTATCAATTATTTCATTAAAAGCAAAGAAAGCAGGTGCATTTTTAGCAGCTGCTTTCTTAAATTCAGACTCTGTGTCCGTCAATCATCTTTATTTTGCCGAATACGGGAACCTTGGCGTAGCCTTCAACTCTGTCACCGTCAAACTCTGCATGAACAAGAACATCCTTGCCCGGCAGAACGGCAGCATTAAGAGTTGCTTCAACAGTGTTTCCCTCTTCTTTAACATTAATTACACTAACTTCCGGAATTCTCATTCCCGGAATATCAAGCTCATAGCCGTATTTTCCGCCGTCATCAAAGATTTTTACCCTGACTGTGCCTGAATAGAATATTGATTTGACTTTGAATTCCCAATTTCCGAGACCTACCATAGTGTCACTTCCTCTCATTTATTATATGATAACACATAAAAAAGAGTGAATCAATATATCGACAAAAAATATTTTTATAACCACATTATCTTGTGGTTTAAATAATTATTATATATACATTTTATATATGTGCATTTGGTACATATTCTGTTTTATCCTGATAAAGTGCTGAATTGCTTGATATTGCTTGATTTCGGAGCTGAAAAAACTTTGAAGAATATGAAATTTTTTTAAAAAAGGTATTGACATTTATATATCCTATATGGTATCATACCAGAGCATGATGGGGAGTAGGCGTATTATGCCATCTCGCCTGAATGCTGATATGCGATGACGCAGGAGGTAGCCGCTCGTCGAAGCGGGGAATTTCTGCTGAGTATGTCCGATTTCAAACCGGGCGAATGTATTCGTAGCGTTGCGGCTTATGTCGTGCATTGCGGACTGCCGTTAAGGTTTTTCGTCAGTTTGCTCAAAACCCGTTGAAGCTTGCGATTCACGGCTTCTTTGAGTAAAATGATGGAAAATATGACGGCACGAGGCTTTAGCGGCTGAGCTGCGGAGCAGGAGCAATCCGTCATTCCCGGACGGGTTCGCTTTTCGGATACAAGTGTGCAATTGAGCGAAAGCTTACCCGGAAATATGGTTTTCCGGTTTTTAAATCGGACGGGTTGAAACACCCGGGCCAGTTTTCAACAATTTGCAGCCCGCCAAATTTTTAAGGAGGCGTTCCAGATGGCAGCTATGGGAAAAATCAGAATCAGACTCAAGGGATACGATCACAGCCTCGTAGACAAGGCATCAGAGAAGATCGTTGAAACCGCAAAGAGAACAGGTGCTCAGGTTTCCGGCCCCGTTCCCCTTCCCACTGAGAAGGAAATCGTAACTATTCTTCGTGCAGTTCATAAGTATAAGGACAGCCGTGAACAGTTCGAGCAGAGAACCCACAAGAGATTGATTGACATCATCAATCCCACACCCAAAACAGTAGAGGCTCTCACAGGCCTTGAACTTCCCGCTGGCGTTGAAATTGAAATCAAGCTTTAATTTCAGCTGATGCAGGTCAAGTTGGCGAAAGTCAACCAATAACCAAGGAGGAAAAAATATGCAGAAAGCAATCATTGGCAAGAAGATCGGTATGACTCAGATCTTCGACGAAAAGGGAAATGTCATTCCCGTAACAGTTGTTGAAGCAGGTCCCTGCGTTGTTGTTCTCAAGAAGACAGTTGAGAATGACGGCTATGAAGCAGCTCAGCTCGGCTTCGGCGATGTTAAAGTTCAGCGTGTCAACAAGCCCCAGAAGGGTCACTTCGAAAAAGCAGGTGTTGCTTACAAGAAGACCCTCAAGGAGTTCAAGCTTGACGATATGGCAAGCGTAAACGTTGGCGACGTTATCAAGGCAGACATCTTTGCAACAGGCGACAAGGTTGACGTTGTCGGCACAAGCAAAGGTAAAGGCACTGCAGGCGCAATCAAGAGATGGAATTTCTCAAGACTCAAAGAATCACACGGCACAGGTCCTGTTGCAAGACACGCAGGTTCGCTCGGTGCTTGCTCCGATCCTTCAAGAGTTTATAAGGGAAAGAAGCTCGCAGGTCATCTCGGATGCGAAAGAGTTACAATTCAGAATCTCGCAGTAGCTAAGGTTGATGCAGAAAACAACCTCATCGCTATCAAGGGTGCCATCCCCGGCCCCAAGAACGGTATCGTTGTTATCCGCGATTCAGTTAAAGCATAAGGAAAGGAGTAGAAAAGAATGCCTACAGTATCAGTTTTTGACATGACAGGTAAGAAGGTTTCGGATATCGACCTTGCAGACGGCATCTTCGGCATCGAACCCAGCATTCCTGCAATGCATCTTTGCGTAGTAGCTTATCTCGCAAATCAGCGTCAGGGCACACAGTCTACTCTGACCAGATCAGAAGTCAGCGGCGGCGGCAAGAAGCCCTGGAAGCAGAAGGGCACAGGCCGTGCAAGACAGGGTTCAACAAGAGCTCCCCAGTGGTATCACGGCGGTATCGCTCACGGACCCAAGCCCCGCTCATATCACAAGGACGTTAACAAGAAGGTCAAGAGACTTGCCATCAGATCAGCTCTCTCCGCAAAGGTTGCAGACAATGAGCTTATCGTTCTTGACAGCCTTACTCTTGAGAATATCAAAACAAAGGAAATGGCAAAGGTTGTTAACTCACTTGAAACCGGCAAGAAGGTTCTCTTCATTCTTCCTGAGAAGAATGATGTTATCTATCGCTCAGCCCGCAACATTGCAGGCGTAAAGACGATTCTTGCTTCATCACTTAATGTTTACGATCTTCTTAACTGCGACACAGTTGTAGTTCTCAAGGATGCCGTAAGCAAGATTGAGGAGGTTTACGCATGAAATCAGCACAGGATATAATCCTCCGCCCTGTTATCACAGAAAACAGCATGGACGGTATTGCAGACCGCAAGTACACCTTCGACGTTGCCAAGGACGCTAACAAGATTGAAATTGCTAAAGCAGTTGAAGAGCTTTTCGGCGTTAAGGTATCAAAGGTAAACACCATCAACGTTAACGGTAAGCTCAGAAGGTACGGCCGTTTCGAGGGCTTCACAGCTTCTCGCAAGAAGGCAGTTGTTACTCTTACCGAGGATTCCAAAACAATCGAATTCTTTGACGGTATGATGTAATCTCAGCGTTAAGCTGAAAGATTAAAACCATAAATCCGGCGGTAAAGTATGGAGAATGACATTTGCTCCGCAAAGCCGCTATAAGGAGAGTGTAGAAAAATGTCTATTAAGGTTTACAAGCCTACCGGTAACGGCAGAAGAAATATGTCAGTTACCGAATTCTCCGAGCTTTCGAAAGTTGCTCCCGAAAAGAGCCTCCTTGCTTCAAGCAAGAAGAACAGCGGTCGCAACAGCTACGGCAGAATTACAGTTCGCCACAGAGGCGGCGGACAGCGCAGAAAATATCGTATTATCGACTTCAAGAGAGATAAGTTCGATGTTCCTGCAACAGTAGTAAGCGTTGAATATGACCCCAACCGTTCATCATTCATCGCACTTCTTCAGTACGAAGACGGCGAAAAGAGATACATCCTTCAGCCCGCAGGTCTGAAAGTTGGCGATACAGTTGTTGCCGGCGAAAGTGCCGACATCAAGGCAGGTAACGCACTTCCTCTTTCAAAGATTCCCGTTGGTACTGTCGTTCACAACGTTGAGCTTTATCCCGGCAGAGGCGGCCAGCTCGCAAGAGCAGCAGGCAACTCCGCTCAGCTCATGGCTAAAGAAGGCATCTATGCTCTTCTTCGTCTTCCTTCAGGTGAACTTCGTAACGTTCCTGCTGAGTGCATGGCAACTGTCGGTCAGGTCGGCAATCTCGATCATGAGAATGTCAAGATCGGTAAGGCAGGCCGTAAGCGTCACATGGGATGGAGACCCACAGTCCGTGGTTCTGTTATGAACCCGAACGATCACCCCCACGGTGGTGGTGAAGGTAAGTCACCTATCGGCCGTCCGGGCCCTGTTACCCCTTGGGGCAAGCCCGCTCTCGGTTACAAGACAAGAAGAACAAAGAAATCTTCCGACAAGCTTATCATAAAGCGTCGTAACGACAAATAAGTGAAAGGAGCAGATAATAATGGGCAGAAGCATTAAAAAAGGTCCTTTCGTGCAGCCTAAACTGCTCGAGAGAGTTCTTAAAATGAACGAAGCAGGTGAGAAGCAGGTTCTCAAAACATGGAGCCGCTCATCCACCATCTTCCCCGACTTTGTCGGCCACACATTTGCAGTTCACGACGGACGCAAGCACGTTCCTGTATATGTTACAGAGGATATGGTCGGACATAAGCTCGGCGAATTTGCACCTACAAGAACCTTCAGAGGTCATGCAGGTTCAAAGACATCAAATAACGGTAAATAATCGGCGAAAGGAGTGTATCAATAATGTCAGATGTAGCAATGCAGAGTGTGCCCACGGCAACAGCTAAGGCCACTTACATCCGTATTGCGCCTCGCAAGGTTCAGATTGTGCTTGACTTAATCCGCAATCAGCCCGCAGATAAGGCAATGGCAATTCTCAAGTACACGCCCAAGGCCGCGTGTGAACCCTTGATGAAGCTTTTAAAGTCAGCTATGGCAAATGCTGAAAACAACAATAACATGGACGTTAACCGCCTTTATGTTGCAGAATGCAACGTATGCCAGGGTCCCACTCTTAAGAGAATCAGACCCAGAGCTCAGGGCAGAGCGTTCCGTATAAACAAGAAGACATCCCATATCACCCTTGTGCTCAAGGAAATGGAATAAGCGAAGGAGGAGGTTAAACAATGGGACAGAAAATTAATCCTACCGGTTTAAGAATCGGCGTAATTAAGAACTGGGAATCTCGCTGGTATGCAGATTCAAATAAGTTCGGCGATACTCTCGTTGAGGATTACAAGCTCCGTGAGTACCTTCTCGAGAAGCTTGCTCCTGCAGGCGTTCCCAAGATTGAAATTGAGCGTGATGCAAAGCGTGTATACGTTAACATCCACTGCGCAAAGCCCGGCATGGTAATCGGCAGACAGGGTGCAGAAATCGAAAAGCTCAAGAAAATCTGTGAGAAGAAGCTTGGTGGTAAAGAGGTTTCCCTCAATATCATCGAAATCAAGCAGCCCGATCTCAACGCACAGCTCGTTGCTGAAAGCATCGCTTCTCAGCTCGAGAGAAGAGTTTCCTTCCGTCGTGCTCTCAAGCAGGCTATCGGCCGCACAATGAAGCTCGGCGCAAAGGGTATCAAGACTCAGGTTTCAGGCCGTGTCGGCGGAGCTGAAATCGCAAGAACAGAAACCTATCATGAGGGAACAATTCCCCTTCAGACCATCAGAGCAGACATTGACTACGGCTTTGCAGAGGCAAAGACAACCTACGGTCGTATCGGCGTTAAGGTCTGGCTTTACAGAGGCGAGGTTCTTCGTGAATCAAGAAACACGAACTCCCGTCCCAGAAGACGCAGAGAAGGAGGTAACCAGTAATGCTTTTACCGAAGCGTGTTAAGTACCGCAGAGTACAGAGAGGCAGACTTAAAGGTAAGGCTCTCAGAGGCAATAAGGTTGCTCACGGCGAATTTGGCCTTGTAGCACTTGAGCCGGCATGGATTACCTCAAATCAGATCGAAGCAGCCCGTATCGCTATGACAAGATACATCAAGCGTGGCGGTCAGGTTTGGATCGACATCTTCCCCGATAAGCCCATCACAGAGAAGCCGGCTGAAACCCGAATGGGTTCAGGTAAAGGTTCTCCCGAATATTGGGTAGCAGTTGTTAAGCCCGGCAGAGTTCTTTTCGAAATTGCCGGAGTTGATAAAGAGCTTGCAGCAGAAGCAATGAGACTTGCTGCTAATAAGCTTCCTATTAAATGCAAATTTATAAGTAAAGAAGAATTGGGTGGTGAGCAATAATGAAAGCCAGCGAAATCAGAAAACTTTCCGCCAACGATCTGGATGCTAAGCTTGTTGAGCTGAAGGATGAGCTGTTTAAACTGCGCTTCCAGCAAGCCGTTAACCAGCTCGACAACCCGATGCGAATCAACGCCGTTAAGAAAGATATCGCTCGTATTAAGACAATACAGAGAGATATTGAGCTCCACGGCTCGAAGGCATAAGGAAAGGGAGGTTAAGATTCATGAGCGAAAGAAACCTCAGAAAGACCCGTGTTGGTATAGTTACCAGCGATAAGATGGATAAGACCGTAGTTGTATCCGTTAAGGATAAGGTCAAACATCCTCTTTATAAGAAGATTGTTAACAGAACCTACAAGCTTAAGGCTCATGACGAAGAAAACGTTTGCGGAATCGGCGACCGTGTTCTCGTTATGGAGACCCGCCCCTTGTCAAAGGATAAGAGATGGCGTGTAGTAGAAATCATTGAGAAGGCTAAGTAATTTAGCCCACGTGTAAGGAGGAAAACACTGTGATACAGCAACAGAGTTACCTCAAGGTTGCCGATAACACCGGAGCAAAAGAGATCATGTGCATCAGAGTTCTCGGTGGATCAGGCAGGAGGTATGCCAATATTGGCGACGTCGTCGTTGCTTCTGTTAAAAAAGCAACACCCGGTGGCGTAGTTAAAAAGGGCGAAGTTGTAAAAGCGGTAGTAGTACGCACCGCAAGCGGTCTTCGCCGTGACGACGGAACTTACATTCGCTTCGATGAGAATGCAGCCGTCATTATTAAAGAAGACAAGAACCCCAAGGGCACTCGTATCTTTGGACCCGTAGCCAGAGAGCTTCGTGAGAAGGATTACACAAAGATCCTTTCACTCGCTCCTGAAGTACTTTAATCGGAGGTGCGGATGATGAATAAGGTTCATGTTAAAACAGGCGATGAAGTAGTTGTTATCAACGGTAAGTACAGAGGCAAGAGAGGCAAGGTTATGCAGGTAGCCCCCTCAGAAGGCAAGGTTATCGTTGAAGGCGTTAACATCGTTACAAAACACGTTAAGCCCAAAAAGATGGGTGAAGAAGGCGGCCTTATCAAGGCTGAAAGCGCACTTTATGCCGATAAGGTTCAGCTTATCTGCCCCAAGTGCGGCAAACCGACAAGAGTTGGTCACAAGATCAACGCTGACGGCAAGAAGGTCCGTGTATGCAAGAAAGCGGACTGCCGTGCAGAATTTTAAGTAAGGGAGGACACTAACAATGGCAGCAAGATTAAAAGAAATGTATGTCAAGGATGTGGCACCTGCTCTTATGAAGAAATTCGAATACAAGAGCGTTATGCAGATTCCTAAGATCGAAAAGGTTGTTATCAACATCGGCTGCGGCGAAGCAAAAGAGAATTCAAAGGTTCTCGATGCAGTAGTTTCAGACCTTAAGCAGATTTCAGGTCAGAAGCCCGTTCTCTGCAAGGCTAAAAAGTCAGTTGCTAACTTCAAGGTTCGTGAAGGAATGGCTATCGGTGCCAAAGTAACTCTCAGAGGCGAAAGAATGTATGAGTTTATTGACAGACTCTTCAACCTCGCTCTCCCCAGAGTTCGTGACTTCAGAGGAATTAACGCAAATTCCTTTGACGGCAGAGGCAACTACTCAATGGGTATCAAGGAACAGCTTATTTTCCCTGAAATTGAGTATGACAAAATTGACAAGGTCAGAGGTATGGACATCTGCTTCGTAACCACTGCAAACACAGACGAAGAAGCACGTGAGCTGCTCGCACTTATGGGCGCTCCGTTCCAGAGATAAGGAGGGATTACCGTGGCAAAAACATCAATGAAAGTTAAGCAGGCTCGTCCCGCAAAGTTCTCAACAAGAGCTTATAACAGATGTAAGATCTGCGGAAGACCCCACGCTTATCTTCGCAAGTACGGCGTTTGCCGTGTTTGCTTCAGAGAGCTGGCACATGCAGGTCAGATTCCCGGCGTTAAGAAAGCAAGTTGGTAATAGAGCAATTGCAAAGGAGGTAATACAGTATGCAAATTACTGATTCCATCGCTGATATGCTTACCCGTATCCGTAATGCGAATGCGGCAAAGCATGACACAGTGAAAGTTCCCGCATCGAACATGAAGAAGGCGATTGCTCAGATTCTTGTTGATGAGGGCTACATCAAAGGATATACAGTTGAGGATGACGGAAAGCAGGGTATGATTGAAATCGCTCTCAAGTACGGTCCCAACAAGTCTCAGGTTATCACAGGTCTTCGCAGAGTTTCGAAGCCCGGTCTGAGAATTTACACAAATTGTGAGGATATGCCCAAGGTTATGAAGGGCATCGGCGTTGCCATCCTCTCAACTTCAAAAGGCGTTATGACTGATAAGGACGCTCGCAAAGCCAATGTCGGCGGCGAAGTTCTTGCATTCATCTGGTAAGGAGGTGCCGTTAAAATGTCAAGAATAGGTAAGAAGCCTATCACGATTCCTGCTGGCGTTGATGTCAAGCTTGACGGCACACTTATCACCGTTAAGGGTCCCAAGGGCACTCTTTCAAGAGACATTCATCCCAACATGAAGGTTGAAATCGACGGCAACACAATCACAGTAAGCCGTCCCAATGACGATAAGGAAAACAGATCACTCCATGGTCTCACAAGAACTCTTATCGCAAACATGGTAACAGGCGTTAACGAGTGCTACAAGAAGGAGCTCGAAATCAACGGTGTTGGTTACCGTGCAGAACTTAAGGGCAAGGATCTTCTCCTCAAGATCGGTTATTCACATGATGTTATCATGGCTGCTCCCGAGGGAATTGCAATTGAAGTTCCCAATCCCAACAAGGTTGTTATTTCAGGTCCCGACAAGCAGAAGGTCGGACAGTTTGCCGCAAACGTTCGTGAGAAACGTCCTCCCGAGCCTTACAAGGGCAAAGGCATCAAGTATGTTGATGAATTTATCCGCCGTAAGGAAGGCAAGGCTGGTAAAGGCAAATAAGTCTAATTAAGGAGTGAAAATTTATGGTTAACAGACCGGACAGCAATAAGGCAAGACAGAAGCGTCATACCAGAGTCCGTGCCAAGATTTCAGGCACAGCTGAATGTCCTCGCCTTAACGTATTCCGCTCCCTCCAAAATATCTACGCTCAGTTAATAGACGACGTAGAGGGCAAGACCCTCGTGTCCGCATCAACTGTTGAGAAGGATTTTGAGGAATACGGCGGAAACAAATCCGCAGCTCACAAGGTGGGCGAATTATTGGCAAAGAGAGCCACAGAGAACGGCATTGAAGAATGCGTATTCGATCGTGGCGGTTACATTTATCACGGCCGTGTTAAGGAACTGGCCGATGGCGCCCGTGAGGGTGGCCTCAAGTTCTAAGAAGGGGAGGAATACTTTTGGCTAAGATTGATGCATCGGCATATGAGCTCACTGAGCGAGTAGTAGCCATAAACCGTGTTTCCAAAACCGTAAAAGGCGGTCGTATCTATAAGTTTGCGGCTCTTGTTGTAGTCGGAGACGGAAACGGCATTATTGGTTTCGGACTCGGTAAGTCAGGCGAAGTTCCCGACGCTATCCGTAAGGGTATCGAGGACGCAAAGAAAAATCTCATGAAGGTTGCTCTTAAGGGATCAACAATCCCCCACGAGATAATCGGTAAATTCGGCGCAGGCGAAGTTCTTCTTAAGCCCGCAGCACCCGGTACCGGCGTTATCGCAGGCGGTCCTGTTCGTGCAGTTGTTGAGACAGTAGGTATCAAGGATATCCGTACTAAGGCTCTTCGTTCGAACAATCCCTGCAACGTAGTAAGAGCAACTCTTGACGGACTTTCAAAGCTTCGCAACGTTGAAGAAGTTGCAGCTATCCGTGGCAAGTCCGCTAAAGAAATTATAGGTTAAGGAGGGCGGATAAAATGGCAGATATTCAGGTTAAGCTCGCAAAGAGCCTTATCGGAAGCACCAAGCCCCAGATTGCTACCGCCCATGCACTTGGTCTTCACAAAATCGGTGATGTTTCCGTTCAGCCGGATTCACCCGCAACACAGGGCAAGATCAGAAAGCTTGCTCACCTCGTTGAGGTAACCAAGCAAGGAGGTGCAAACTAATGAAGTTGCACGATCTTTCACCCGCAGCAGGCGCAAGCAAGGAACGCAAGCGTATCGGCCGTGGACCTGCTTCAGGCCAGGGCAAAACAGCTGGTAAGGGTCATAAGGGTCAGAAGGCACGTGCAGGCAGAGGTATGCGTGCCGGCTTTGAAGGCGGTCAGATGCCCCTTCAGAGAAGAATTCCCAAGAGAGGATTCAACAATATCTTTGCAACAGAGATGGCAATAGTTAATGTTGCTACTCTTGATAAGTATTTCGAAGACGGTGCAATTGTTACCGTTGATGCACTTATCGAGAAAGGCATTCTTAAAAAGACTTTGGACGGCGTTAAGATTTTAGGCCAGGGCGAAATGACGAAAAAGCTCACCGTTCAGGCAAATGCTTTTTCAGAAGGTGCTAAATCCAAAATCGAAGCTGCCGGAGGAAAGGCAGAGGTGATCTGACGTGCTCAAAACGTTTATCAACGCTTGGAAAATCGCAGATCTCCGTAAGAAGTTGCTCTTCACGGCTCTTATCGTGTTCATCTTCAGACTCGGTTCTGCAATTCCCGTTCCTTTTACAGATATTACAGGAGAGCTCGTGGCTCAGAACCAGGATTCATTCCTGAATTATCTCGGCATGATGAACGGAAGTGCTTTCACATACGGAACAATTTTCGCTATGTCAATCACTCCCTACATCAACAGTTCAATTATCATGCAGCTCCTCGCAGTTGCAATTCCCGCTCTTGAGAGACTTCAGAAGGAAGGCGAAGAGGGACGCAAGAAGATTGCTTCCATCACCCGTTTCGTAACAGTTGCTCTCGGTATTCTCCAGAGTACAGCTTACTACTTCTATCTCAGAAGCCAGGATATGCTTGTTACTGATGCAAGCGGTGCAAAGTTCACAGGCTTTGCAGCAGTTTTCCAGGCAATTGTTATCGTTGCAGTATTCACAGCAGGTACAGCTCTTGTTATGTGGCTCGGTGAGCGAATCAACGATAAGGGTATCGGAAACGGTGTTTCGATTATCCTTTTTGCAGGTATCGTTTCAAGAATTCCCACCCTCATCACCTCTCTCTACGGACCCAAGAACGGTTATATCGCAAAGGGCGGTGCTTATGTTCCCCTTGCAATCGTTGTCGGCATCATCCTTCTTGCCATGATCGCTTTCATCGTATGGATGGATAACGCCGAAAGAAGAGTTCCTGTTCAGTATGCAAAGAGAGTTGTCGGCAGAAAGATGTACGGCGGTCAGAACACTCATATTCCCATCAAGGTCAATATGTCAGGCGTTATGCCCGTTATCTTCGCTTCCTCAATTCTTTCTCTGCCCCCCACAATTCAGATGTTTATTTCAAATAAACTCACAGAAGATTCAGGCTGGACTAAGTTCTTCAACCTCTTCTCATCTGATAACTGGGCTTATGCGATAATTTATTTCGTATTCATCATTGCTTTTGCATATTTCTATGCAGGCATTCAGTACAACCCCATTGAAATGTCCAAAAACATCCGTGATAACGGCGGTTCTATCCCCGGTATCCGTCCCGGCGAGCCGACAGCAAGATACATCGGCAAGATCATCAACAGAATCACCCTTCTCGGTGCTCTTCTTCTTTCAGTTGTTGCTCTTTTCCCGATCATCTTTTCTCAGGTTGCAACAGCAATCCTTCATGCAAGCGGCTTTGCAGATGGCAAGATGAACGTTTCACTCGGTGGTACATCAATCATCATTCTCGTCGGTGTTGCACTTGAAACAGTAAAACAGCTCGAGAGCCAGATGATGATGAGACATTACAGAGGCTTCCTTGATTAAGGAGCCTGCAAATCGGATTGATTTGCATTAACGGAGGATCAGCATGATAGTGCTCAAAACGACAAGAGAACTTGACCTTATGAAAGAGGCTTGTGCTATTGCGGCCGGAGCATTAAAAGCAGCGGGTGCTGCGGTTGCACCGGGTGTTTCAACGGCCGATGTCAACCGTGTCGCTCATGATTACATAGTCAGGCACGGGGCAATCCCCACGTTTCTCGGCTATAACGGTTATCCCGCTGCCTCATGCATTTCCATAAACGATGAGGTCATTCACGGCATTCCGAACAAGAAACGCATAATCAAGGCGGGCGATATAGTCAGCATTGATGTAGGTGCAACCTTCAACGGCTATGTCGGCGATAATGCCGCCACTTTTGCGGCGGGAGAGATTTCTCCTGAAGCACAGCGGCTGTGCGACGTTACCAGAGAGAGCCTTTATGAAGGCATCAAGGCAGCTGTCGCAGGCGGCAGAATCGGAGACATCGGTTCAACAATCCAAAGGTATTGTGAGGAAAGAGGCTTTTCAGTGGTTCGTGAATACACGGGTCACGGAGTAGGAAAGGTTATGCACGAAGACCCCAGCGTACCGAATTTCGGCACACCCGGAAGAGGCGTGCGCCTGCTCCCCGGCATGACTATTGCCATTGAGCCCATGATAAATATGGGCGGTGCAGGCATCAGGCAGTTGCCTGACGGTTGGACTGTCAAAACAAGAGACGGTAAACTTTCAGCTCACTTTGAGCATACAATCGCAATAACAGCGAACGGCCCCGTTATTCTTACTCAGATTTAAGGTGGCTGATATGCTTGAAAGAGGTTCGGTAGTTTTATCCCTCGCCGGCAGAGACAAAGGCAGACCTCTCGTGATTATGGAGAGCATCGGCAAAGAGGTTTCGGTCTGCGACGGAAAAGAGCGTCCCATAGATAGACCAAAAAAGAAAAACATCCGCCATGTCATGAACACAGGCGTTCAGCTCAGTGCTGAAGAGCTTAGTTCAGACAGAGCGCTCAGAAGAGCGTTAAGGCGAAAGATCAACGGCAACACTTAGGAGGTTTTTATGTCTAAGTCTGACATGATCGAGATTGAAGGTACGGTAGTAGAATCGCTTCCCAATGCAACCTTCCAGGTTGAGTTGGAAAACGGACACAAGATATTGGCACATATCTCCGGCAAACTCAGAATGAATTATATCAAGATTTTGCCCGGCGATAAGGTGACCGTAGAAATGTCGCCATACGATCTTACCAAGGGTAGGATTACATGGCGTTCCAAGTAAGATTCAAGGAGGTATTCTAATATGAAAGTCAGACCTTCTGTCAAGAAAATTTGCGAAAAATGCAAAATCATTAAGCGCAAGGGAAAAGTAATGGTCATCTGTGAAAATCCCAAGCACAAGCAGCGTCAGGGTTAATCCCTGCGGAAACCAAGTTTTATTTGGAGGTGCAACTGACAAATGGCGCGTATATCAGGTGTTGACCTGCCCAGAGAGAAGAGAATTGAAATTGCTCTTACCTACATCTATGGCATAGGTCGTAAAACTGCAAGCGACATTATCGCAGCAACCGGCGTAGATCCTGATTTAAGAGTTAAGGATATGACTGAGGAAGATGTTTCAAAGCTTCGTGAGTATATCGACCATAACATTAAAGTAGAAGGCGATCTTCGCAGAGAGACTGCGTTCGCAATTAAGAGACTGGTTGAAATCGGATGTTATCGTGGCGTCCGCCATCGTAAGGGACTTCCCGTCAGAGGCCAGCGCTCAAAGACAAACGCACGTACACGCAAGGGTCCGAAGAAGACAATTGCAAATAAGAAGAAGTAATTAAGGAGGGATATTATGGCTAAAGTAGTAAAAAAGACAGCAGGTCGTAAGAAGCAGCGCAAGAATATTGAGCGCGGCGCAGCCCATATCCAATCCACCTTTAACAACACTATCGTTACTATCACGGATACTCAGGGCAACGCAGTTTCGTGGGCAAGTGCAGGCGAGATGGGCTTCAGAGGTTCAAAGAAGTCAACTCCGTTCGCAGCTCAGACTGCAGCAGAAACAGCAGCAAAGATTGCTATTGATAATGGCATGAAGACTGTTGAAGTATACGTTAAGGGCCCCGGTCAGGGTCGTGAAGCAGCTATCAGAGCTCTTCAGACTGCAGGTCTGGAAGTTAACATGATTAAGGATGTTACTCCCATTCCTCACAATGGATGCCGCCCGCCCAAGAGAAGACGCGTGTAACCAGAATTTTTTGGAGGTGTAACACAATATGGCAAGATATACCGGTCCGGTATGTAAACTCTGCCGCCGTGAGGGCAAAAAGCTTTTCCTCAAGGGTGAGCGTTGCTATACCGGCAAATGTGCTTTAGAGCGTAGAGCATATGCTCCCGGCCAGCATGGTCAGAGCCGCAAGAAGGCTACTGAATACGGCCTTCAGCTCAGAGCTAAGCAGCAGGCTAAGCGTTACTACGGAATTCAGGAAAGCCAGTTCTATAAATATTTTGTTATGGCTGAGCGTAAGCAGGGCGTAACAGGTGAAAACCTGCTCCGTATCTGCGAAAGCAGACTTGACAATGTTGTTTATCTTCTTGGCTGGGCTAATTCCAGAGCAGAAGCAAGACAGCTTGTAACACATGGTCATTACAAAGTAAACGGCAAGAAGGTCAACGTTCCTTCCTATCTCCTCAAGGCAGGCGACGAGGTTGCTATTGCTGACAAGAGCAAGGAAAGCGAAAAGATTAAGGCAACAGTTGCAGCTAACGAAGCTCGCCCTGTTCCTCAGTGGCTTGACCGCAATGCAGAAGCTCTTTCAGGCAAGGTAATTGCTCTGCCCACCCGTGAGCAGATTGCAGTTCCCGTTGAAGAGCATCTTATCGTTGAACTTTACTCCAAGTAATAATTGCCGTGTTCTTTGCCCGTTTTTGGGCAAAGACCCGCATTGTTATCTTGGAAAAACTGTTGGAAACAACAGCGTTTTTGAATGCATTCTAAGCAGGATTTCCTGCGTGTTTTTAAGGAGGGTTTTGAATGATTGGTATCGAAAAGCCCAGAATTGATACTGCCGAGGTTTCTTCAGACGGAAAATACGGAAGATTCGTAGTTGAACCGCTTGAAAGAGGATACGGCACAACATTGGGTAACAGCCTGAGAAGAGTGCTTCTTTCATCTCTTCCCGGCTATGCGATAACCTCCGTTAAGATTGACGGAATTCTTCATGAATTCAGCACGATCCCCGGTGTTAAGGAAGATGTTACCGAGATTGTTCTCAATCTCAAAAATGTTATCCTTAAGATTCAGGGTGACGGCCCCAAAACAATTTATATTGATGCCAACGGTGATGAAAAAATCACTGCGGGCAGCATTAAGACCGATTCCGAGGTTGAGGTTCTCAATCCCGAGCTTCACATCGCTACTCTCAATTCCGATGCTCATGTCAGCATGGAGCTGACCTGCGACAAGGGCAGAGGATATGTTTCGGCAGAAAGAAACAAGCAGCTGATGCAGCCCATTATCGGTGTTATTGCAATTGACTCAATCTACACACCCGTATTAAAGGTTAATTACACTGTTGAGAATACCCGTGTCGGTCAGATTACTGACTATGACAAGCTTACTCTTGAAGTGTGGACAAACGGAACCATCAACGCTATGGAAGCCGTTTCTCTTGGTGCCAAGATTCTCAACGAGCATCTCAATCTCTTCGGCGAACTCTCAGGTGAGATTTTCGACACAGAGGTTATGGTCGTTAAGAACGACAGCGGAAAAGAAAAAGTGCTGGAGATGACCATTGAGGAACTTGACCTTTCTGTTCGTTCCTTCAATTGCCTGAAGAGAGCCCAGATCAATACGGTTGAAGATTTGATCAACAGAACCGAGGAGGACATGATGAAGGTCCGCAACCTCGGTAGAAAATCTCTTGACGAAGTTGTTTCAAAGCTCAATTCTCTTGGCTTTGACCTTCGCAGAGACGAAGAATGATGACCCCATACAAACGGTAAAGGAGTGTGAACTAAATGCCCGGTACCAGAAAGCTTGGCCGTACAACTGACCATCGTAAGTCAATGCTCAGAGGCCTTGTTACCTATCTTTTGGAAAACGGCAGAATCGAAACCACCGTTACAAGGGCTCAGGAAGTTCGTGCAATGGCAGAAAAAATGATTACCATTGCTAAGGACGACTCTCTCGCTTCAAAGCGTAAAGTTCTTGCTTATGTTACTAAGGAAGAAGTTACAAAGAAGCTCTTTGACGAGATTGCCCCCAAATATAAAGAAGTTAACGGCGGTTATTGCCGCATAATCAAGACAGGTCCCCGTAGAGGCGATGCTGCTGAAATGTGCATCATCGAGCTTGTCTGATTAAGATAGTTCAATAAAAATGCTCCCTGCTTCAAAAGAGGCAGGGAGTTTTTATTTTGCTTTTAAATAGGCACCACGGTGATTCGTTTATATCGGGCAGAGCCGAAAAAGAAAGTGTTTCGCCGGTCTGCGGATGCGGAAATTCAAGCTTATATGCGAAAAGTGCAATTTCACCTGCCGGACCGCCGTATTTTCTGTCGCCGTAAAGCGGAAGATTTCTTGAAGAAAACTGCGTTCTTATCTGATGCGTTCTGCCCGTGTGAAGCAGAATATCCGCAAGGCTGTAACCGTTTGATGTTTCAAGAATCTTATATTCGAGCGAAGCATCTTTGGAGCCTTTTCTTTTTTCATCAACAACAAAAGCTTTGTTTTTCGACTTATCATGAAACAGAAAATCTCTCATAATTCCGCTGTTTTCCTTGGGTGAGCCTTTCACTACAGCATAATAATGCTTATGGAAGCGGTTTTCTGTAATCGCCTTTGAAAGCGTCGCCGCCGAACCGGAATTTTTGGCAAAAACCATAACGCCTGAGGTTTCCTTATCAAGCCTGTGAACAGGAAAAGCTTCAGCATCTTCGCCGTTCTCTTCGAAATGCGAATTAAGCAGAGCAATCATGTTTTCTCCGTTTCCGACCTGACTGAGAATATTGCGGGGTTTAAGACAAACGACTAAGCTTTCATCCTCAAATATAATTCTCATCTGTTTGCTCTTGCTCTTTTTTCGCTTCTGCGAAGGGAAAACTTAATTCCGTCAATTACAAGCCAAAGCTGACCTGCAAGATTTGCCGGAGTTTCTCTCATGCCGGTTCTGAACCAATCTGAAAGAATTCCGACCATTGCATATTCATAGAATGAAGCAATGAATTCAATGTCCTCGGCAGGCACTTCCATATCCTTCGCATGGTAGCTTACTATGTCAACCATAATCGAGCTGCATGATTTATACATATAGTTTTCAAAATAATCGTAGCTTCGGGATGAGCAGATATTGTTGATGATGCGTTTGTGTGTGAAGCAGACATTCAGCATTTTGATGAAGCCCTCAACCCATGAGCCGCCTTTTTTATAGTCATCAATCATGACGCAAAGTTCTTTCTTGAAAATTTCCTCAAGAAGGTCATAAATATCGCTGTAATAATAATAAAAAGTATTGCGGTTAATGTTGCATTCCTCAACGATGTCCTTGATGGTAATTTTGTCAAAGGGCTTCTGGCTGAGCAAAACAAGAAAAGCTTCCGAAATAATGGTTTTTGTGTCCTTCTGCATTTTGTCACCCCGTAAAAATATTCCGAAAAGATGCGACGATGCATTTATTCAGCGTTTACCTAATTATATCATAGCAGGAAAAGAAATTCAAGAAAAAAAGGGAATGCCAAAACAGACAAAAACCATGTTTTGTTCAGTTGTTTTTTGTGGTCTTTTTTAGGCGAAAATCGTTGACTTTGGGGAACAATTAATGTATTATATTAGCATAAAATTATAATGCGGGAGTTTTGGATATGATGAACAATACCGAAAAAACAATGGAAAAAATCGTTGCTCTTTGCAAGAACAGAGGCTTTATTTTTGCGGGTTCCGAAATCTACGGAGGCCTTGCAAATACTTGGGATTACGGTCCTCTCGGCTCAAGACTCAAGAATAATGTTAAGGATACATGGCGTAAAAGATTTATTCAGGAAAGAAAAAACAGCTTTGAGGTTGATGCTGATATTCTCATGCACCCCAGAGTTTGGGAGGCAAGCGGCCATGTTGCCAGCTTCTCTGACCCTCTTCTTGACTGCAAGGAATGCAAAATGCGTCACAGAGCTGATAACCTCATTGATGATTTTGACCCCGAAGCTCATGCAGACGGCATGACAAAGGAAGAGATGTTTGAATATATCAAGGCTCATTCGATTCCCTGTCCCCATTGCGGAAAGCATAATTTCACCGATATTAGAGAATTCAACCTCATGTTCCAGACCTTCAGAGGCGTTACAAATAACAGCAAGAGCATTATCTATCTCCGCCCCGAAAATGCTCAGGGCGAATATGTCAACTATCTCAATGTTCAGAGATCAATGAGAGCAAAGCTTCCGTTCTCAATTGGTCAGATAGGTAAGGCCTTCAGAAACGAAATCACTCCAGGTAATTTCACTTTCAGAACAATAGAGTTTGAGCAGATGGAATTCCAGACCTTCTGCAAGGAGGGAACAGATAACGAGCTTTACGAATACTTCAAGGCATACGGCAGAAAGTATTTTGAGGACCTCGGAATTGCTCCCGAAAATCTTCGTTATCATGACCATGAAAAGCTTGCTCATTATGCAAAGGCTGCCTGCGACATCGAATTCCTTTTCCCGTTCGGATGGGGCGAAATCAACGGCACACATAACAGAACAAACTTTGACCTCACAAGACATCAGGAATACAGCGGTCAGAAGATGGATTATCTTGACCCAGACACAAACGAAAGATATATTCCCTTCATAATCGAATCAACCTACGGTCTTGACAGAACGGTTCTTGCTCTTCTCTGCGAAGCATATGACGAAGAGGTTATTGATGCAGAAAAGAACGATGTCAGAACGGTTCTTCATCTCAATCCCGCAGTTGCTCCCTTCAAGGCGGCAGTTCTTCCTCTTTCGAAGAAGCTTTCGGATGATGCTCTCAAGGTATATGAGATGCTCCAGAAGAAATTCATGGTTGAGTTTGACGAAACAGGTTCAATCGGCAAGCGTTACCGCCGTGAAGACGAAATCGGCACTCCCTTCTGCATCACCTTTGACTTTGATTCACTCGAAGATAACTGCGTAACGGTAAGAGAAAGAGATTCAATGCAGCAGGAAAGAGTTGCAATTGATGCTCTTGAAGAATATATTTCCTCACGCATTTCATTCTGAAAATATTTATAGAAGAGCAGGAAAAACTGCTCTTCATTCTATGAAAGGAAGATATAGATGAAGGTTAACTTCACTGAAACCGTGCTCAGAGATGCAAACCAGTCTCTCATAGCTACGAGAATGCCCTTTGAGGCCTTTGAACCCATTCTTAAAACAATGGATAAAGCAGGTTATTATTCACTTGAGTGCTGGGGCGGTGCAACATTCGATTCCTGCCTTCGTTATCTTAACGAAGACCCGTGGGAGAGACTTCGCAAAATCAGAAAAGCCTGTCCCAACACAAAGCTTCAGATGCTTCTGCGTGGTCAAAATCTTCTCGGATATAAGCATTATCCCGATGATGTTGTTCGTCTTTTCATCAAGAAGAGCGTTGAAAACGGAATTGATATAATCCGCATTTTCGATGCACTCAACGATGTTCGCAATATTCAGGTTGCCGTTGACGAAACCCTTAAGAACGGTGCTCACGCATCAGGCACAATATGCTACACCCTCAGCCCCATCCATAACCTTGAAAACTATGTTAAGCTTGCAAAGGAGATTGAAGCTCTCGGCGTTCAGTCCATTTGCGTTAAGGATATGGCAGGTATTATGAGCCCCAAAGAGGGATATGAGCTTGTTAAGGCTCTTAAGGAAAATGTAAAAGTTCCCGTTGTTGTTCATACTCATTCAACAACAGGTCTCGGGTTTATGACACTTCTCAAGTGCGTTGAAGCAGGAGCAGATGTTATTGATTCATCAATTTCATGCTTCTCGGGCGGCACTTCACAGCCCGCAACCGAAACACTTGTTTATGCTCTTAAACAGCTTGGCTACGAGGTTCCCGTTGACGAAAAAATCTGCAAGGAAATCAACGATTTCTTTAAGCCCGTCAGAGCAAAGGCACTCGAAAGCGGACTTCTCAATCCCGTTGTTATGGGCACGCAGACGGATGCTCTTATTTATCAAATTCCCGGCGGTATGCTTTCAAACCTCGTTGCTCAGTTGACCGCTCAGAATAAGCTTGATAAGCTTGACGAAGTTCTTCTCGAAACTCCGAGAGTCCGTGAAGACCTCGGTTTCCCGCCGCTTGTTACTCCCATGAGTCAGATGGTCGGAGTTCAGGCAACCGCAAATGTTCTTGCAGGTGAGAGATATAAGAACATTTCAAAGGAAGTCAAGAGCTACATCAAGGGCGAATACGGCAAAGCTCCCGGCAAGGTCAGCGAAGAGCTTCAGAAGCTTGTTCTCGGCGATGAAAAGCCGGTTACCTGCAGATTTGCCGATACTCTTGAGCCGGGTGTTGAAGCTGCAAGAGCAGCTCTCGGCGACAGAGCGACCTGCGATGAGGATGTTCTTTCATATATCGCATTCCCTGCACAGGCAGAAAAATTCTTTGATGCCCGTGAAGCAAAGAAGAAGAACACATTCACCTATGCTATAAAGAAAGTTGACTGAGGGAGAACATTATGAATATTAATGCAATCGCCCTTGCGGCAACAAACTATAATCCTTCAACCGTGCTTGAAATTCCCGAAGCACTCAAAGTTTCGGTAACAGGTCTCTGCGTTGTTATGTTTGAACTTGCACTTATTGCCTGCTTCATTCTTCTTATGGCGAAGATTTTCAAGATTGCAGGCAAAAGCAAAAAAGCGGAGGTTAAAGAAACCGTTGAAGCACCAAAGACTGCGGGAACTCCTCTTGCAGACGGAAATTCAGCAGGCAAACTTGACCTCGTTGATGTTGATGAACCTACTGCCGCCGTTATTATGGCGATAGTCAGCGATCAGAGCGGAATTCCTCTGAACAGGCTCAATTTCAAATCAATCAAGAAGTTGGAGGATAAATAATTATGAAATATATCGTAACACTCAATGGAAAAAACTATGAGGTTGAGGTTGAAAAGACCGAAGCCGTTATCACAGCAGTAACAGATGCAGCTGCTCCCGTTGCCGCTCCTGCCGTAGCCCCTGCTGCCGCTCCTGTTGCGGCTCCTGCATCAGCTCCCGTAGCTTCTGCTGACGGAACAAAGGTAAATTCTCCTATGCCCGGCACAATTCTTTCGGTCAGTGCAACTCAAGGAGCATCGGTCAAGACCGGTGATGTTCTTATGATTCTCGAAGCAATGAAGATGGAAAATGAAATTGTTGCTCCCTGTGACGGAACAGTTAAGCAAATTCTCGTTCAGAAAGGCTCAACTGTTGAAACAGATGCCGTTCTGGCTGTTATCGGCTGAGGAGGACGGAAATGAGTATTGTTGATGTTTTTGCGGGTTTGTGGGCAAGTTCAGGCTTGTCGCAACTCTTCGTGGCAGACGGCTGGAAAAACCTTATAATGATTATCGTCGCACTGGTTTTCCTCTTCCTTGCCATTCATCCCAAATTCAGGTTTGAACCTCTTCTTCTTGTACCAATCGCATTCGGTATTCTTCTTGCGAATATGCCTTCAACAGGTCTTATGGCAGACCCTGCCGGACTTATGGACACAAGCAATGTTGTTGAAGGTGCACATTGGTATAATGACGGTGTTCTGCGACTTATATATGCAGGTGTTAAGAGTTCGATTTTCCCTTGCCTTATCTTCCTCGGCATCGGTGCAATGACCGATTTCGGTCCTCTTCTTGCAAACCCCATCAGTCTTCTTCTCGGTGCGGCGGCTCAGTTAGGTATTTATGTTGCATTTATGATTGCAATTTCAATCGGTAAAATCACAGGCGGTGCAGTTGCTTTCACAGCAGGCGAAGCGGCGGCAATCGGCATCATCGGCGGTGCAGACGGACCGACGGCTATTCTGACTGCTTCCAAACTTGCTCCGCAGTTGCTTGCTCCCATTGCTCTTGCCGCATATTCATATATGGCACTCATTCCTCTTATTCAGCCGCCCATTATGAAGCTTCTCACAACAAAGAAGGAAAGAGAAGTTGAAATGAAGCAGCTCCGCAATGTCAGCAAGGTTGAGAAGATTATTTTCCCGATTGTTGTTTTCATCATTGTTGCTCTTCTTATTCCCGATGCCGCATCGCTTGTCGGCTTCCTTATGCTCGGCAACCTCTTCAAAGAGTGCGGAGTAACAGACAGACTCAGCGACACAGCTCAGAATTCTCTCACAAATATAGTAACGATTATGCTCGGCACAACGGTCGGTGCAACGGCAAACGGACAGGATTTCATTCAGGTTAAGACAATTCTTATTGTTGTTCTCGGACTTGTTGCGTTCAGTTTTTCAACTGCCGGCGGAGTTCTTCTCGGCAAACTTCTTTACCTCATCACAGGCGGAAAAATCAATCCTCTTATCGGCTCGGCAGGTGTTTCCGCTGTTCCTATGGCGGCCCGTGTTTCGCAGGTTGAGGGCAGAAAGTATAACCCCAAAAACTTCCTTCTCATGCACGCCATGGGTCCGAATGTTGCAGGCGTTATCGGTTCAGCCGTTGCCGCAGGATTTATGCTCCTTATGTTCAATCATTAAACAAAAAAATCAATCCCCACTCGGTTCAACGCCAAGTGGGGATTTGTCATATCTGATTTACTTTTTCATTGCGGCGAGGTCACGGTAATTGATGAGCTTGATGCCGTGGGCTTCGATATGCTGTTTTGTTTTCGGGTCTTTCATAATCTGATATTCCCATACTCTGCGGTGCCATACGCTTGAAGTTCCCTTGAGGTCATCGGTTTCAAGAGCAGGGTGAAGATAAGTTTCGGTGATGCCGTTCGGCATATTTGCATAGAGGTCAAGAAGATATTCTTTGAAATCTTCGTAACTGTTTTCCTGCGGCTGTGCCCATTCGTTGGGAAGCAGGAAATCGGGAATTGCAACGCCTGCCTGCTTTGTGAAGCCGACTACCTTGCCGAAAATTGCTTCAATGGTCGGGCGGTCAATTTTGATATCGAGCATTGTGTTGTTGAACTGTGCATCGGTGAACTGTGCAGGGAAACGGAAAGGAAGACCGAGCTGACCTGCAATGCCGAGAGTGAGTTCAAGCAGTTCAAATCTGCCTGTTTCAATGCCGTAAAGCGAACCCATATGGTTATCAAGATGTGAAGGATTTGTAAGACCGAAAATTTTGCAACGGTTAATCTGAGCAAGGATTTCATTTTTCAACTCTTCGAGGTCGGCGTGTTTTTCAACATCAACGCTTTCGTGCCACATGAAGCCCTCTTCATCACGCAGAGAATCGGTGTTGTTTGCGTTGACGGGAGCCCAACGGTAGTCGCCCCATTCGCTTGTGAGAGTGAGGTGAACGCCGATTGCAAGCTCAGGATTCTTTGCGGCAAAGCGGCAGGCCTCGGGAGCCCATGCACAGGGAGCCATGATTGTTGATGAAGTGAGAGCACTGTTCGGGTCCTTGAGAAGGTCCATAACGCCGAGGTTTGAGCCTCTGCACATTCCGAAATCGTCTGCATTGATAATTAAATATCTGTCCATTTTATTTTTCCTTTCTTATTTGAAAATATCGTATGGTATTCTGTTTTTATATTCATCAGCGTCAAATTCCTTGCCGTTGATTTTTGACTTTATGACTTGTTTTTTGCCCTTGACGAAATATGTTTTGCCGGGGCAGAAGGGATAAAATCCGAGAACGCCGAAAACATACCAGAGAGCCATTGAGCCGTTGTCCTCGTCTCCGGGGAAGCCGTCATCCTCATAGGAGAATGCTTCTTCGCACATTTTTTCAACCCAATAAGCGGTTTTTTCAACCTCTCCGAGTTCGGAATAGATATAGGGAATGTGGAAGCTCGGCTGATTTGAGATTGCACACTGGCCGAAGTCTGCCGCCGCCATTTCGGTTATTTCATGAATTTCACAGTCGTAGCCGACTATTTCGTAATCGGGAGCGGTTGCAAAAAGCTCATCAATTTTTTCAAAGAACTTTTCTTTGCCGCCGTAAAGTTCGGCAAGACCCTCCATATCGTGAGGAACGGCAAATGAATTCTGCCATGCCGAGCCTTCGGTATAATCTCTGCCCCAGCCGATGGGAGAGAAATCGGGACGGAAATTGCCGTTTGTGTCCTTTGCTCTCATAAAACCCGTTTCGGTGTCAAAGATATTTTTATAATTTTTCGCTCTTATGCGGTATTCTTTTTCAATATTTTCTTTGCCGAGCATTTTTGCGATTTCTGCAATGCACCAGTCGCCGTATGCGGCATCCTGCGTGAGGTTGACGGATTCTTTCTGTTCGTCATAGGGAACATAGCCGAGTCTGCAATAACTTTCTGCACCGTTTCTGCCGAAGCGGTCATCGGGGGAATTTGTTGTTGCGTGCTTGAGCATTCCCTCAAGAGCGGTTTCGAGGTCTTCCTTTTCAACAAATCCTCTTGCGGCGGCATCGCAGATAACCGCATCAACGAGCGTACTCGGCATACAGCCGTGTTCGCCGATTGAAAGCCACCTCGGGAGCCATCCGCATTCTCTGTATTCATTGATGAATGCCTTGACCATTTCCCTGAGCTTGTCCTTTGCAACGATGGCAAAGAAGGGATAAACTGTTCTGTAAGTGTCCCAGAAGCCGTTATCCGTGTAGCGAACGCCGTCATGAATTTTGCCGTCATGGGGGCAGTAATGGATTTCTTTTCCGTTTGCATCGAATTCCGAGCATTTATGAGGATAGAGGAATGCACGGTACATACAGGAATAGAAGGTACGGAGCTGTTTTTCGTCCTTCGCTTCAATTTCAATTCTTGAAAGGTAGTCCTCCCAGATGTATTCGGCATCTGTTTTTATTTCTTCAAAAGACTTATTTCCAATTTCTCTGCCGAGGTTGATTTTTGCCTGCTCAAATGAAACATATGAAGCGGCAACCGAAATCTCGGTTTCTTTGTTTTTAAGGCGGATATGAATTGCGGTGTTTTCGCCGCTGACGGCAGAGCCTTTTTCGCCGTCATTAATCATTATGCTGTCTGCGTCAACGCTTTCCCCGGGGAACGAAACAACAACATATTCTCTGAAATCAACCGCTTCGCCGCCGAAGGTGCAGTTTGTTGAAGCATAAAGAATATTTTCCTCTGCGTTGAATTCAAAGCTGTAATCATCCTTGACGGGAAGAACGGAAAAATAATTTTCGCCGTCATTATCAAAGATAACTCTGATTTTTGCACATCTTTCCGTGGGGGTCAGCTCAATTGTTGAACGGGTGCGAAGAAGACGGTATTTCAGATAGAACGGAGAGAGAACCGCATCCTGCGGTCTGATTCCCGACCATCTTCCATCTCCGCTGACCTTGAGCGGAGAAATCTGCGGAAGAAAAACCATTGAGCCGTAGTCCGCAATCCACGGAGAGGGCTGATGGGTGAGCCTTATTCCCTCGAATGAGCGGTTTTCGGGATGATAATACCATCTTTTGTCGCTGTTCGTCTGCGGACAGAATGCCGTCATTCCGAACGGAAGCTGAACGAGAGGAAGAGAATTTCCGTTGCTGAAGCGGTGAACGGAACGGCTTCCCTGCTTTGTGTTGACAAGGCTGCAATATTTCATATTGTGGTCTCCTTGAGAATATTTATAAGGTTATCAGCAGAATAATATCTGCTCTTTTTTATTTTTAGGCACATCAGCTCCATGTTGTCTGCCGAGTGCTCAATTTCCTTTGAGTATTTTTGTATAAGTCGAATTCTCTCCTGTTTATCTGAGCGGTTTCCGATTATGCTTTCAATAACGATTATCGCCTGAATGCAGAACTTAACCTTGCCGATAATGTCGCCGTCATAGGCGGCGGTGATGAAATAACGGAAGAAAAAATAAACCGCAAGATGCTCAATTTCCCATTCTTCGTGATAAGTGCAGAGTTCGGCAGATGAAAGAATGCTTTTCCAATCATCGGCAAGAGCTTCCGCTTCAAGATGGTCGGCAATATATTTTGCAAGAGCCTTCCTTGCGGAGGATTTTTTCGTCTCGCAGGTGAATTCATTTTCTCTGAATTGAAAAACAAATTCTTCCGCTTCTTCATATTTCCAAGCTTTAACAAGCATATCAATCTTCTCAGAAAGAAGAATAACATCAATCAGCCTTTCGTGAATTGGTCTGTTACGGTTCTGAATGATTGAAAAAATTCTTTTTCTTGCTTTAAGAAGAAGAAGATAAAGCTCCGAATCGAAATCCGATGGCATGAGCGGAGAATCGGTTTCTTCGGTTTCAAAGGTTATCGGAGCGGAATTGCTCATAATCAGCCTTGCCGCTTCGGGGCAGGAGAGAGAAATTCCCGTCTCCATCCTTGAGCCGAAATATGCTCTGTGGCGTGGAAAATTTTCGCAGGTTCTGCAAAGTGAAGCTTTTCCGAGCTTTATATACATTTCGCAAAGTCCGTTTTCAAGCAGAAACGGGCATCTGCCGTTGTCGTTTTCAAAAACAATGTCGCCGTCTTCGTCTGTTTTCATAGCCCTGCGGAGCTTATCGCCGAATTCTCCGCAGACGGCGGAATATTTTTCTGCACTTATGCCGTCAACAACAATTTCCCAGCCGGCACAACAGGTGTCGGTGCATTTGTCGGCAATGCACTCAAAGCTTTTATAATATGTCGGATATGTATTTTTCATTGAAATTTTCTGATTGCTCTGACGGTTGATGCAACGGGCAGACCGACTATGTTGAAATAGTCTCCCTCAATTCCCTCAACAAGAACGGAGCCTTTTCCCTGAATTCCGTAAGCTCCTGCCTTGTCCATAGGCTCACCCGTGGCAACATAGTCTGCAATTTCCTTATCGGTCAGCGGATAGAATCTGACCTTGCTTTCCTTGTGGAAAACCTCCGTTTTGCCGTCACAGGCTATGCAGACTCCCGTTATAACCGTATGCTCCCTGCCCGAAAGCATTGTGAGCATATCAATAGCTTCTTCTTTACTGTGCGGCTTGCCGAGAATTTTTCCTCCGGCAACAACGATTGTGTCTGCACCGATAACAATATCATTTTTATGCTCTGCCGCCGTGGCAAGAGCTTTTTTTGTTGCCGTCATCTCTGCGGCATCGGCAGGAGGAGTTCCTTCGGGGATTGTCTCGTCAACATCCTTAACGCAGATTTCAAATTCAATTCCTGCGGTTGAAAGAAGCTCTTTTCTTCGGGGAGAAGCGGATGCAAGAATAATCTTTTTCATTATTTTGCCTCTGCTCTGCGGAGCATTTCCGCTGTTCTCATAACGAGTGCCTGTGTTTTTCCGTCACGCAGTTCGCCGCTCATAACCATGTCAACAGCCTTTGCGATGGGGATTTTAATAACCTCAAGAAATTCATCCTCATCGGGGTGCATTTCGGTTGTTTTGAGTCCCCTTGCGGCGTAGAGATGGATTATTTCTCCGCAGTATCCGGGCGAGGGATAGAATTTGCCGAAATCGAAATATTCTTCGGCAACCCTGCCGGTTTCTTCCTCAAGCTCCCTTTTGCCTGCTTCGAATGGGTCTTCGCCCTTTTCGAGCTTGCCGGCAGGAAGCTCAAGAATTTCTTCCATATAAGGGTATCTGAACTGACGGACAAAAATCAATTCGTTTTCGTCTGTTATCGGAGCGATACACACTCCGCCGTTGTGCTCAACAACCTCTCTTGTGCAGGGTTTGCCGTTGGGAAGCATTGCATCGTCACAGCGGACATTGATGATTCTGCCTTTATAAACAAAATTTTTGTTGACTGTTGTTTCTGTAAGATTCATAGTTTGCCTCCCTTATTTGGTTCTGCCGAGGAACACAAGTCCCGATGAAATAACGAGACCTGCAAGCAGGAAGAAAAATGAGGTCATGCCCGTGAAGAATGATGCGTTATCGGTGCAGAAGAGAGCGGCAGTCAGAACGAAACCGAGTGCACTGATAATAATCTGAAGAATAGTGCCGAGCTTTGACTTGGCTGTAATATTGCAGGATGAAGCGAGGGCACGGAGCATGGAATATGCGGTTCCGTCATGGATTATTCCTGCGGGGAGCTTATCAACAACGGCATCCCTTCTTCTCTTGAAGAGCTTGCCTGCAACAGACGAAAGAACTCTGAAATTCTCCTGAGGAAGACCGAAATGCTCTGAAATAAGCTCTTCGGTAACATTTACATCGTTTGTTCTGACGAGAGTCTGAATTCCGTTTGCCTCAAGCACACGAAGATAAGGCTCAAGAGCATTGTCAACTGCATAGCTGACAACGAACATGGCGGCAATCTTTTCGGCAACCGCAAGATAGATAACCTTTCTGCCGCTGTGAGCGTATTTATCTTCAACGGATTTATCGGGAACATCAATGTTATGATGAACAAGCATATTTCTGTTGCCGAGCAGAACCTTCTGATTATGAATCCATGCCGAAATTCCGAGCTTATCCTCGTAGTTCAGCTCCTTGACGGGTGGAAGAATATCCTGTCTGCCGTCAATAACCTTTTCGAAGCATTCACGAAGGGGTCCGCCTGATTTGATAACAAGAGCGGAGGCGTAAAGAAGAACATCGTCTATTCTGATATTCTTGAAATCCTTCATGCCGTGCATTGTGCATTGCGAACGGCTGAAAATATCGGCAGAGTCAAGAATTATTGCATTTGCACCCGAAACGCTTTCTGCTTCGTCAAGGCTGACTATCATTGTGCCTGCCTTGTTCAGACCGTAATCATAGAAGCTGAGAATGAAGGAGGGGATAAACGAAATGATAACGGGTGAGCAGATGCAGAACGTGCCTGCAAAGGCGGAAAGAGCTATCAAAATATCCTTTGTGAAAACTCCTGCAATGACTGCGGCGGCAACGCTTGCGGCTGCGGCGGCAGGAACGGCAATTTTCATCAGCTTTTCGCTTCCCTTTTCAATGACCGAATTTTTGATAAGGTCGGTCGGGAAACCGAGCTTTGAGGAATAGAGCATATCGGCATCGCCCATCATGAGACCTCTGCCAAGCTCAAATATTTCAGCTTCGTTTTCAAGAGAATGCACAGCATACATATTATGCTCATATTTGAAAGCACATACCTCGAAGTTGCCGAGAGTTCTTTCTGCGTCAAGCATATCCGAAGCCTTGAGAAGAAGAAGTCCGAGACCTGCGGCAACGGTGAATATTGAATAGTCATCACCGTTTCCGAAAACGGCAACCGCAGTATTCTGAATGAATGCGGCAACAACAGCGAGCGAAACGGCGGTATCGCAGGAAAGTCTTCTGCTTCTTAAATCGGAGAGACCTGCCGAGAGCTTTTCGCCGCAGAAGGCGGTGAATACTATAAGAATGATTGCATTGATAACATAAAAGATTGTTGAACCTCTTGCAAAAACCTCGGATTCAATCGAAAGCTTTTCGGTCAGCGAGGGAAGAATGTTGATAATAACGAGAACGGCTTCAAGGATAACGCTGACAATGAGATTGCTGACCGCCTTTGAAGCTCTTCTTGTGAGCCTTGTGTGCATTTCGGCTCTCTCCTCGGGAGCGGTATATTCAACTCCGACGGCTTTTTTCTCGATTTCTTTTTCGAGAGCGAGCTTTCTTGCCGCCTTCTTGCGTGCCTTTTCTTCTCTTGCCACCTCGTCAGGCGAAGCGGAAAAATCGCCCTCAAAATCGGTGTCAAGGTCTATGTCGTTTATCAGCTTGAAATCCTTTGCCTTCTGGCGGCGTCTTTCCCAGAGGTTTTCCTCAACATCGTTGACGCTTGTCTGCTCAGGAAGGGTTTCGGCAGGAATATCGTCAAAGCCCGTGAGCATAATCTGACCTTCAACATCGTCATTTATTTTTTCTTCTCTGGCAGGAGCTTCGTTTTTGGCAATGCCTGAAATACGGGTTTTCTGTTCGTCAAGTGCCTTTGCACTTTCGGCGGCGAGCACCTTCGGCATTGCTTCAAGACCTGCTTCGGGTTCTGCGGAGCTTTTCTCAACAACTATTCCGGATTTGTCAACAGGACCGTCAGGCAGAAATTCGATTTCAGGGTCATCCTCAACCGTCATTTTTTTAAAGAAACGGGTGCGGTATTCGCTGCTGTCGATATGCGAATTGTCGAATTCATCAAGATTATCTTCGGTTTTCCTTTTGAAAATTTCCCTTGCCTGCTCTGCATCTTTATCGTATGAGGTTATATCAATCTTCTCGTTTTTTGCGGTAACGGGATTTTTATTGCTTTCTTCTTTATCCTCGGGAATAACAACCGTTTCAAGCTCAAAAAGCTCCATGTCGAATTCTTCGGGTTCTTCTGACGGAGCATTATCCTCTTCCTCAAAGAATTTTTCCTGACCGTCAACCTCCGCTACAATGCTGTTTGATGAAATATCCTGCATTTCAGCTTCGGGAGAGACTTCAGACTGCTTCACGGCAGAAAATTCCGCCTTGAAATCACGGCTGAGAATTCTTTCGAAATCCTCGGCAGGGGTTAGAGGCTTCTTTTCGGTTTTCGGAATATAAACTTCTCCGTTTGATTCGGCAATGAGCTTATCAATATCCTCCATCGACCAAGTTTTTGAAGGCTCCTCCGGCTCTTCGTTGAGCTTGTTCTGCATACTTTTAACCTGTTCGAGTATGCTTTCAACATCGTCAAATTTCCTGTTTTCGCTCAATTCGTTCACCTCTTTCGTGCAACCTCATACATCAGAATGCCTGCCGCAACGGAGGCATTAAGAGAATTTATTTTGCCCTTCATGGGCAGAGAAACCGTAAAATCACATTTTTCTTTAACAAGTCTGCCGACTCCCTTTCCCTCGGAGCCGACAACAAGGGCAACGCTACCGGAATAATCCTGCTCATCCCAACGGGTTCCGTCCATGTCGGCGGCATAAATCCAGAAGCCCTTTTCTTTCAACTCATCGAGAGCGGAGGGAAGATTGGAAACTCTCGCAACGGGCACATATTCAATTGCACCTGCCGAAACCTTGCCGACTGCGTATGTAAGCGAAACTCCTCTGCGTTTCGGAATTATAACTCCGTGAGCTCCGCAGGCATCGGCAGTTCTTATGATTGCACCGAGGTTGTGGGGGTCTTCGATTTCATCGCAAACAATAACAAATGGTGCTTCGCCCTTCGAGCGAGCATTTTCAAGAATATCCTCGATTGAAGCGTATTCATGAACTGATGCCCATGCGGCAACGCCCTGGTGGTTTTCTCCGCCGCAGAGACTGTCGAGCTTTCTTCTGTCAACCTCTTTGACCACTATTCCCCTGTCACGGCACTTTGAGATGATTGCACCTACCGAGCCGCCTCTTTCTCCTCTTGCAAAGAGCAGACTGTCGATTGTTCTGCCGCTTTTGATGGCCTCCGAAACGGCGTTTCTGCCGATGATGAGCCCTTCGTGTTCGTTCTGCATATCCATAGTGGAGCTACCTTTCCTTGTCGCAATTTGTCCATAATCAATTTATTATATCATAAAAATATAAAAATAAACAGTATTAATAAAATATTTGCGAAAAATTATTTTGCTGTGTCTCGGTTTTGCTAACTAAATATGACTTATTTCGTTCTGAAATGAGAATAAAATTGATGCATACATGAATGAAGGGACTTGAAAGGATGGAAAATATAAAAACTATCGGGCAGGAGGATAATCTGGACAGGCTGTGGAACAGAGGAATGGCAATTCTTTCTTACAGCCTTTGCTTCCTCAGCGGATTTATCTTATCGGGAGCAAGATTATTTTCGGTTCATGTGGCACTCAGTACGGGGTTTGCGGCGGCGTGCACGGGAATTTCATTCCCCGTTGCGGCGGCAGGAGCGGTTTTCGGAGCTTTTCTTCGGCTGTCGGATGCGGAGCTGATAAACACGCTTGTTCCTCTTGCAGGGATGGCAGGAATAAAATTCTTTTTTGAGAAAACAGAATACAGACCCAAAGGAAGATATGCTCTTTCGGTTTGCGTTCTGCTCGTGTGTTTTTCATGCGGAACGGTGACGATGTTCGGCAATGAACCTTCTCTTTATTCGCTTGTGCTCTGTGCCTGCTCTTCGTGCCTTGTGGCTTCGTCAGTCACCTTTTATTCGGGCACGGTGGAATGTATTCTCAAAAGGCGAAGTCCGTATATGCTTGATGACCATGCACTTATCTGCATTTCGGTCAGTCTTTGCTCGCTTCTTTTAGGTTCCTCTGAAATAAGCTTCGCAGGCTTCCGACCTGCCGGAATGTTTGCCGCTTTTGTTACGCTTGTTGCATCCTATCTTTTCGGGCAGACGGGAGGAAGCATTTCGGGAATAGTCATGGGAGTGGGGAGTGCAGTCGGCGGAACGGGTGCGGCTCTTGCTTCTGGTCTCGCAATCTGCGGACTTTTAGGCGGTATATTCTCAAAATTCGGCAGATTCGGCTGTGCTCTTGCGTTTTCAGTTACCGCCGCCATAACCTCGCTCATTGACGGGACCTCCGAGGGAATTGCCGTTTTTGCACAGACGGCGGTTGCGGCTCTGATTTTTGTTCTCATTCCCGGGAAAAAGCTGGCAAAGGTCAAGGGCAGAATTCGTGAACCGGGAGCAGGAAGAATTCGTCTCGAATTTTCGAGTGCAGGTGAAAGGCTGAAAAATGCCGCCAATGCGATTTCCTCGGTTTCTTCATGCGTTGCATCCGTTTCGCAGGGAATAAATTCCATGGCTCCGTCAACGGATATTCTTGTGTGTATGAGGGTGAGAGAACGGGTTTGCTCCTCATGCAGGCTGAAGGATAATTTCTGCCCCGAAAACGGTGATTTCGATGCGATAACAGACAAGCTTTCAAAAGGTGAAGAAATAAGTGCAATGGATTTTTCGCTCGATTTCAATTCGAAATGTCCGAGCGTTCCGAGGCTTGCCGACAATTTCAACAGAATTTATGCAGGGCGTAAGGCTATCAACGCTTTGCAGGCAAATTCAGCAAGAAACAGAGAGCTTGCCTGCGGACAGTTTGACTGGATGGCGGCTCTTTTACGGGAGCTTGCGGAGCAGACCCGTGACGGTGCAACCATGCTTTTCGGAAAAGAAAAAACCGCTTCAAGAGTCCTCTCGGAGAGTGGCTTTGAAACGGTTTCCGTCAAGTGCATTTCTCCGTCCTCGGGAGCGTTGAAATTGGAATGCGTTGTTAAAAGTATTCCCTCGGGAATAAGCCTTTCAAGGCTTACGGCAGAGCTTTCAAGAGAAATCAGTGCAGAGCTGATGCCGCCGAAAATCAAGGAAATAAAGCAGGATAAAGAGCTTGATTTTTACAGAAAGGAATTATTCAGAGTGTCTGTCGGTTCGGCAAAGGCAAGCTGTGCAAATCAGAAGCTGTGCGGAGATTATTATGAATTTTTCCGAACGGAAAACGCCGCATATGTTGTTCTGAGTGACGGAATGGGAACGGGTGGCAGAGCGGCGGTTGATTCAACGATGACGGTTGAGCTTTTTTCCCGGCTTATCAAGGCAGGATTAAGCCCTGACACAGCGTTGAATATAACGAATTCCGCCCTTGCGGTCAAGTCCGATGATGAATCGGTTTCAACCCTCGATATGGCAAGAATTGACCTGTTTACGGGCGATGCAATGCTCTTCAAATCGGGAGCGGCGGCATCCTATCACACTCTTTCGGGCAGGGTCAGAACCGTTGAAATTCCCTCAACTCCGCTCGGAATTCTGAGCAGGGCGAGCTTTAGCAAATATGAATTCAGAATGCGTGGCGGAGACCTGCTTGTGATGGTCAGCGACGGAGTTCTCGGAAGCGGAAATTCATGGATTGCAGACGAAATACGCTCCGCAGACGGAGTGAATGACCCTCAGACATTTTCGGAGCTTATTCTTAACACGGCAAGGCATAAGTGCGGCGAAGGCTATGACGATATGACGGTTATCGCCGTGCTGACGGAAGAGCTTTAGGAACCGCTGAAAATCTTGCCTGCCGATTTAATCAGCGATTCCTTAAAAAACGGTGCTTTATTTAATCGGCAGTGCATATACTTTATGGAAACGCTGAATAAATGCGTCGTCGCATCTTTTTGGTCTGTTTTGGCGTGAAAT
>DCII01000054.1:0-9361 GCA_002315935.1 Ruminococcaceae bacterium UBA1730 | reverse complement strand
CGATTTAATCAGCATTTCCTTAGAAAAAACAATGGAACGGTGGTATGAAATGAAACTGTATAAACCGGAAGGTCAGATAATATCAACGGATGAAAACAGAAGATTTCTCTCGGGTCAGGCAGGGTTAAGAGAAGCCTGCTTTTCGGGAGCGGTGCTTGAGGGAAGGGTAACGAGGTGCGATGGCAACCATAATCTGCATATCGACCTCGGATGTATGAACGGCATTATTCCGAGAAACGAGGGAGCAGTCGGAATTGAAGACGGCTCAGTGAGGGATATTGCACTTATTTCAAGAGTAAATAAACCCGTCGCCTTTACGGTAACGGGTTTTGAAAAGGATGCTTTCGGAAATGAAATTGCCTTGCTGAGCAGAAAAAAAGTTCAGCAGGCTTGTGCAGAGGAATATATTTCGTCTCTGCGTGCAGGAGATGTGATTGATGCAGGGGTGACGCATATCGAAGGCTTCGGAGTGTTCTGCGACATAGGTGCAGGTATCAATGCACTCATGCCGATTGACAGCATATCCGTTTCAAGAATTCCACATCCCTCGGCAAGATTTACGCCGGGTCAGAAAATAAAGGCAGTTGTAAAAAGTATTGACGAATCAGGAAGAATTACCCTGAGTCATCGTGAGCTTCTCGGAACATGGGAACAGAACGCCTCCGCCCTTTCGGTCGGTGAAACCGTTCCGGGAATCGTGCGTTCCGTTGAAAAATACGGTATTTTTGTTGAGCTTGCTCCGAATCTTGCAGGTCTTGCGGAATATTCCGAAGGAGTTGAAATCGGAAGCCATGCCGGAGTTTATGTCAAGAGTATAATTCCGTCAAAAATGAAAATAAAGCTGATTATTGTTGATTCATTCAAAGCGGATTATCCGATTGAACCGCCCGGATACTTTATCACCTCCGGTCACATTGATCGCTGGGTTTATTCGCCGGCAGAAAGTGACAAGGTTATCGAAAGCGTGTTTTAATCAATCTGGGAGATAATTCTTCCTCCGCCGATGACATAATCATCCTTATATATTACTGCACTCTGCCCCGGCGTTACCGAACGCTGGGGTTCTTTGAATTTTACGGTAAATGTTTCGCCGTCGGGAATAATCAATGCAGGCGTTTCCTTTGCACGGAAACGGATTTTAACATCCGCTTCAAACGGTTCAGATGGAATATCCGCAGTCCAATTGATTCTGTCCGCAACAAGTCCGGAGCTGTATTGACTGCCGTTTTCACCGATGGTGACGGTGTTTTTTTCTGCATTAAGAGATGTGACAAACATCGGCTTGCCGAAGGCTCCCAGACCCTTTCTCTGACCGACTGTATAATCGATTATGCCGTTATGCTTTCCGAGAATATTACCCTGTCTGTCAACAATATCTCCGCACGGAGAAGATATTCCCTGCGAAGCAAGAAAGGCAATGTAATCATCATTCGGCACAAAGCATATTTCCTGGCTGTCTTTTTTGTCCGCAACCGAAATTCCCGCCTTTTCCGCAAGTGCACGGATTTCGGCTTTTTCCATTCCTGCAAGCGGAAACTCAATCATCGAAATCTGTTCCTGACCGAGCCTGAAAAGGAAATATGTCTGGTCTTTGGAGGAGCCGGTTTTCTTCAGCAGAAATTTGCCGCCTTTATTTTCAATTGAAGCATAATGACCGGTTGCGATTTTTTGGCAGCCGTTTTCCTTGGCGAAGTCAAGCATCGCTCCGAATTTGATAAGCTTATTGCATTCTATGCAAGGGTTCGGAGTGCGTCCTGCAAGATATTCCGAAGCGAACGGGTTGATTATTTTTTCTTTAAAATAATCCCTTAAATCGAGAATTTCAAAAGAAATTCCGACTGTTTCTGCAACTCTTTTTGCATCTTCGATGTCCTTATCCGCAAGACTGCCGGGCTTTAGACGAAGGGTTATTCCCAAAACCTCAAAGCCTTGATTTTTAAGCAGAAAAGCCGCCGCAGCACTGTCAACTCCGCCGCTCAAACCGATTGCAATTTTTTTCATTTTTATCACCGAATTCATTCTATCATATTGTGCGGTTCAATCCAATAGAATTCAAGAAATTTTTGTAAAAAAGCAAAAAACACTTGCTAAACCAAAAAATTTGTTATATAATTTAGCTATATTGAGGTATTTTGCACATTTTTGAAAGAGGTATAAAAAATATGGCAGGAGATTTGCATTGTCACACCAAGCTTTCCGACAGCTCAATGGGTATTGATGACCTTATTGTTCTTGCTCAGAAGCGTGGCGTTGACACAATAGCGATAACAGACCGTGATTGTCAGGCAGGAACGGTCAGAGGAAAAATCATTGGTGAGCGTAGAGGAATAACGGTTATTCCGGGCGTTGAGATATCAGCTTATGATTCGAAAAGAGAAAGCTATGCAGATATAATCTGTTATCTGAGCGACAGCCCCGACAGGCTTGAGGGCTTGTGCCACCGCAACATAGTTGCAAGAAAAAAGGCAAGTCAGATGATGACGCTCAAAATTGCCCGTAAATATCCCATAACTCCCGAGCTTGTTCTCAAGTGTGCAACAGGTTCAACCGCAGTTTTCGAGCAGCATATTATGCACGCCCTTATGGAATGCGGACTTACGGATAAGATTTACGGCGACCTTTATTATGAGCTTTTCTCTCCCGAAAGTGCAGAGAATGTTCTTGTTAAAGCGGCATATGCAGAGCCGAAGGATGTTGTTGATGCAATCCATGAGGCAGGCGGAATTGCTGTTCTTGCTCATCCGGGAAAATACAATAATTTTGAGCTTTTCGAAGAGCTTGTTGCAGAGGGTCTTGACGGCGTTGAGGTCTGGCATCCGTCAAACAACGAAGAACAGCAGACGAAGCTTCTTGCAAAGGCGAAGAAGCTCGGAATTCTTACTCTCGGCGGAACCGAATTCAAGGGAATGTATACCGAGAATGCCATTTCAATCGGCGAATACACAACTCCGGATGCATCTCTCAAGGCTCTGAATTCATACAAAGCAAAAATGAAAAAACGCAAGGCACAGGAAAACAAGGAATAATTTTTAAAGCGGTTCGTCTGAACCGCTTTTTCATTTTTCGAAATATTCGCCCGTGATAACCGAACGGGGTGTGACGGTCTGCTGAGCGGCTCTTGCCGCAAAGAATTCTCTGATTTCGGGATATTTTTTAACTGTCAGACCGAGAGCGATGCTTCTGTCGTAATTATCTGCCTTCGAAAGCCTCGATATTCTGTAAAAGCCGACAACATAGAGAAGGACGATAAAAATATAGAGCCAGAATGACGGAAGTCTTTCAGAGCAGAGAAAATCCCAGATTCCGTGAATAACAGTCGGATAAACGATGCTTCGGCGAAGCCATTTTTCTCCGTCAAAGGGCAACCCCTTCAGCCGGACTATTCCGTTTGAAACATATGCCGCCTCGCACTGCCTTGCAAGCTCATAAATATGCCACATTGAATAGCAGTAGCCCATTGCAACTGAGAAAAACATATGACCGGGCACGGAAGTGAAAAATCTCGCAATTGCAACGGAAAAGCCGTCTGCGAAGCTGTCGGAGTTGAAAACATACATAATATTTTCAAGTGCGGCAAATCCGAGAGAAACAAAAACCGAATAAATAACTCCGTCAAAAAGGCTGTTGAAATTGCCGTTCCGTTTGGTGGTTTTAGTAACAACAAACCATTTCATACCCTCTTCAACGAGAGCAATTCCGAAGGTGTTATATATAAATTGATAGAAAATATATAAAGAAAACGGAAGGGAGCTGACTTCTCCGTAAACCGAAAAAATTCTGCTTATTACAGGCTGTGTTATTCCTTCGATTATGGAAGTCGGAACGGTAATCATTGCTCCGAGAAGAAATAATTTCAGAAGAAGCGAAACAGGTTCTTTTTCGGTTCTGTCTTTCCTGTAAATATAAATACATAGTGCAACGGCAGGGATAACTGCCATCAGAAAAAGAATTAATGATTTCATAATGTGCCTCTGTGAATATTTTTGATTGAAATATATCATATGCAGTTGCAGTTGTCAATTGCCGTATATATAATTGTATTAATAAATATAAAGGATATTCGGCAACACTGACAAAAAACAAATGGTTTTTTAGGTAATATTGCTCTATTTAAAAAACTGTCGGATGATGATATAATATTAAGAAACCGCTGAAAATCTTGCTTGCCGATTTAGTCGGCAATTCCTTAAGCATATCCGATGAAGGAGAACGAACATGGAGAAAAAATATTTTTGTGCCAAAGAAAACGGTGCTCTTCATTATCCGCACACAATTCTTACCGGCTTTGGCTTTCTTGCATCATCAATTGCATGGGCGATTTATGACCCTTATATAACGAAGCTCCTGAACTGGCTTCTCAACAGCAGTGAAACAATCAGCAGATGGAGTGCAAAGCTGAATGATGCTTTCCCGAAGCTTGCGGAATTTGCGGCGGCAAACGGAAATGATGTCAATGTTGTTGGCGGAGGCATTACGCTCGTTCCTCTCTTTATCGGTATCATAATGACCTTCGATAATGTTTTCGGAGTCATTTTTCAGCCGACCTTCGGTAAGCTTTCCGATAATACTCATTCTCGCTTCGGCAAACGCCGTCCTTATGTTATCTACGGAGCACCGATTTCCGCAATTCTTTTTGCGTTTATTCCGATAATTGCCCTCAACACCTCATCGCTTCCTCTCACAATGATATTCATTATTTTATTTGTTTTCGTAATGTCTCTCTGGAGAGCACCTGTTGTTGCTCTTATGCCTGACCTTACTCCCAATGAGCTTCGTTCTGAGGGCAATGCCATTATCAATCTTATGGGCGGCACGGGCGGTGCATTAGGTCTTGTTGCCGGTACTATTGTAACTGCAGTCTATTGTGCAGTGACGGGTCTTGATTCAAAGTCAGAAAATTTCAACGAGCTTAATACATTCCCGTATGTATTCCTTCTCGGTGCAGTCATAATGATTATCGGAATGCTTGTTGTTCTTTTCTTCGTGAAGGAACCCGACAGCCGAATTCAGATTAAAGCGGAAATCAATAAAGCGGCAGATGAAAATGCAATAAGAAAAGCAGAAAAAGAAGCGGCAAAGGCTGAAAAAGCCGCAAGAAAAGCGGAGAAGCTTTCCGGCGGAGAAAAAAAGAGTCTTATCTTCATGCTTCTCGGTCTTTTCTTCCTCTTCTGCGGAACCAATGCAGTCAGCACCTTTTTTGCACTCTTTGCAGAGGAAATTCTCAATAAAACAACTGCTCAGGCAACGGTTATGACTACCGCCTTCGCCGCGGCATCGGCAGTTGCGGCAATTCCCGCAGGTTGGCTTGGAAAGAAGCTCGGCAGAAAGAAAACAATTTTGCTCGGTCTTGTAACCTTCATCGTTTCTTTCGGTGCATACCTTGTTGCACAGATTAATAATATCACCGCTCTTACCGGTGCACTTATCTGGGTTGCACTTATTGTCGGCGGTGCGGCAAATATGTTTATCACCGTCAACACCCTTCCTCTTGTTCTTGAAATCGGCGGAATGGATAAGGTCGGCACATACACGGGCTATTACTACACAGCCACCTTCTCCGCTCAGATTGCAACTCCCATCATTTACGGAATTGTCCGTATGTTCACCGGAACATATATGTCGCTCTTCTATTATTGCCCGATTGCATTCGCTCTTTCAATGCTCTGCATTTTTGCTGTTAAGCACGGTGAAGCAATTCCCGATGAGATAATTAAAAAAATCAAGGAAGAGAACGAAGACTAAGCCAAGGGTTCGGATACAGTGCTTGTGTATCCGATACTGATACATCCTTCTAAAGCAGAAGCACCGATTTTCCGTCGGTGCTTCTGCGATTTCTTTTGTGTAAAAAAAGACTGACCGGAAAAGTCCAATCAGTCTTTAAAAATCATCAGTTATCAAAATTTATTTTTTCCTGAATAAGATAAATCGGTCTTGATTTGATTTCGGAAAACAGAACGGAAATATATTGACCTATTATTCCGATAACGGCAAACAGAATGGCAAACATGAAGCTGTTGAATGTTATTAATGTTGTGTAACCGTCAGGAGCACCTTTATGGGTAAACAGAGAATATATCAGAACAAGAATACCGATTGCGGCAGAAACAACCCCTGCATAAATTCCCGTTTTCAGCGGAAAATCGGAGAAGCAGACAATTGTATTAATTGAAAATTTTATTAATTTTCTTATGCTGTAATGGCTGTTTCCCGCAAATCTGTCAGCGGCAATATATTCCAGAGTAGTCTTTTTAAATCCAACGCTCTGAACATAACCTCTCAGGAAGCGAACGCTTTCACGATAATTGTTTTTTAACACATCTGCAACGGTTCGGCTGATTCCGAAAAAATCCGAAGCATTCTCTTCAAACTTTGCCTGGTTGGAAAGCATATTAATTACCTTGTAGAATGCTGTCGAAGTAATATTTTTCATAAAACCAGCTGATTTATTCTGTTTTCTGACCATGCTGATTACATCGAAGCCGTCTTCAAATTTTTTGATTATTTCAGTAATACATTCCAACGGATGCTGTAAATCCGCATCCATGCATATAAGTCCGTCTCCGTTTGCATTATCAATTCCTGCAATCATAGCGGCTTCGTGACCGAAATTTCTCGAAAAGCTGATAACCTTTGCCTTCGGATTTGAATCAGCATATTTTCTCAGCAAGGCAAGACTTTCGTCAGAACTTCCGTCATTCACGAATAAAAGCTCGTAATCCCAACTGAAGGAAGGCGAAATTGAATTAAACGCATTGAAAAAGCCCTCTAAAGCCTTTTCTTCGTTGTATACTGAAATGATTATAGAAAGAAGTTTTCGATCCACAATATCCTTATCCTTTCATTTCTCACATGACATCAATTGAACAACGATGATTTCATCTGTTTCGGTTATCTTGAATTTGCATGATGTGTCATTTGGCTGTAAATATGTTTCTGCCAATTCATATTGTTCGCTTGACGGATATTGGTAATTATATCCCATTCGTTTCATTGTATAGTAACCATCATGAATTCGGTCCTTATTAAACAGCAGTAAATTCATATTTGAAGTTCTCGGAGATAATTGCAAACTGAGTGCCTGAATTAAAGAATCGGTATTTGAAATATCGAAATCCGCTTTCCACAAAATCCATTCAAAGCATTCAAAATAGCTATCAGGTAAAAGCGAATCCCAGAATCTGCACATAAGTTTTCTGTATCCTGAATATAAAAGATTTGTCGATTTTTCAGGTATTCTCAATTCTTCCGGCAAGATTATTATATTGTCGCTGTTATCATCTACAACAAAGGCAACGGGTTTTTTGCTTGTATCATATTTCTCCAATTCCGTTCCGATACTACGCATCCAACTATATTCGTACTCAAATATTTCGTAGTTTCTGACGGCATATTTGTTTGTCGTTTGAGTTTCTGAAAGCACAAGCATTATGGTACAAGCCGTTAAAATTCCGCAAGTCACTTTACGCCTGTTTAAAGTCTCCCATACGATCATCCATACGAAGGCAACAAATAACGGCATTGCCTGCTCCATTCTGTCACCAATCAAACTACCCAGGACAAAGAATAACGAAATACTGGAAAGGCACAATCCCGCAAAAAGCACTATTGGTACAAATGAGCGTTTCTTTATTGATTTTATAACAGCATAAATGACGGAAATAAGAACCATACAATCGAATATAAAAATAGAAATATTGGCTGCACCGTATATCAAATACTTTGCAATTAATTCTCTGAAAACATAAACGACAGCATCTCTTATTGAACCGTATTTAAGCCAGTAAAATGTTGTGTTTGCACTGTAGTAGAAATGAAAAGAGCCGCTTGCAATGTAACATGCTATTTTGGAAATGGCGAAATCAATTAAAATCGACAGTAAAATGAAAACAGCATTCTTAAAAAGAGTCTTAATTACATATAAAAAATGTTTTGACTGTTTTGCATTATCTGTATCAACGTAGAAATATCTGATTATCAGAACGCCAAACATTCCGACAAGATAAACAGCGGCGAAAGATTCATACATATCAACGCATATTACCATAAGAACTGCTGATATGATAGCATTCTTCAGAATAAATTTGTTTTCAAACAACACAGGATATAATAAGCAGATAATAAACGGAACGAGAACATATGCCAAAGCAATATTGAGCATAGGATAGGTTATCTGTATTGTAACAAACGGAAATACGGGATAAATAATCCAGAATGCAATTAATGAGCTGCTTTTTATGTTGTTTTTTGAAGCAGTGTTGAAAAGTGTAATCCAGCACAAGCCGGAAATCCAGAATAAGCACATCATAACGGATGTATGCCAGAAAGGAGAAAATTCCATCCAATTAGTAAAAAAGTGAATTAACGGTACTGACCATCTTCCTGCGGTAATCAAGCCATTGCCATCAAACAAATCAAGTTTAAGCTGATCGATGTTGATGGTATATTTCGTAGCATAAAAACCATAAGCAAGAACGATAACCAAAAATGCAATCACAGATTCAAGTGGATGTTTTTTAACAAAATCCAGACACTTTTTCACCATATGAGTTTAACCCTCCAAAAAGTCTAACGAATAACACCATTTGGTGCTTTTTTTGCAAATAATAGCACCAAATATGGAGATTGTCAATATTAATTCTATCTTTTTATTACAATAATATTACATGAATGTTGCAAAGGGTATGATTGTATGACTGTTTTCAGAAGAATACGGGATTTGAGAGAAGATAGGGATTTAACTCAGAAACAGGTTGCCGATGCACTGTATATGCAATTGACTCAATACAGAAGATATGAAACCGGAGAGCGGATGCTGCCATTGGATGTTGCGGTTGAAATTGCAGAGTTTTACGGAGTCACCGTAGATTTTCTCGTGGATAAGAAGAGCGATAAAGATATACGCAAATTCAGTGAACATGAAATGACCGAAAAAGAAAAAAGCCTGCTTCGTATTTTCAGAGCACTTTCCGAATTCAATCAGGGAAGATTGATTGAGAGAGCTTCATTTTTGCAGAATGAGGAGAAAAATAGGGGAAACGCTGAATAAATGCGTCGTCGCATCTTTCTGGTCTGTTTTGGCGTGAAATGCGTTACAAAATCTTGAAATACACAAAGTATATCTGCGTTTTTGTGCCTTTTTCACAACCAAAACATACACAAAAATCTTGCTTGCCGATTTAATCAGCGTTTCCTAAGTGAAAAATCAGCGTAAATACAGCCTCAAAAACAAAGAGCCACAAAATATGAGAATGATATATCTAAATCCAATCTCATAAGAAACCACACTATGCAGTATATACATATATAAAGAAAAACAACATACTGTGGATCAAGCTCTGAAACACACGGCACAGTTGAAAAT
>DCII01000007.1:7577-9493 GCA_002315935.1 Ruminococcaceae bacterium UBA1730 | reverse complement strand
TAATGGGTAGCCTCCTACTCGATTTAATAATGCTATATCTTTATTTCACACTTGCCCCGTGATTGACCGGTTTTGCGAGAAATGAATCGGGGCAGATTTTTTTGACCTTTTCAAGACATGAGATTGCGTTTGCTTCATTGTCAAACAGACCGAAAACAGTCGGTCCGCTTCCGCTCATCTGGCAGAGAGATGTGCCGTAGGAACGCATGATTTCTTTGATTTCAACTCTTTCGGGAACTTCAACAACCTGCTCAAAAACATTTCCTGCATATCGGCAGATATTTTCAAAATCTCCTTTTTCGCAGGCGTCAAGCATTCTCATGCAGTCGGGATGATAAATGTGAGCGGAATCTGCGTCTGCATATGCCTGAGGAGTTGAAACTCCTCTGTCCGGCTTAGAAAGAACTATGAAGCAATCCTTCAGCGGAGTAAGCGGAGCAAGCACTCCGCCCGTGTTCTGGGCAAGCATTGTGCCGCCGAGAATGCAGAAGGGAATGTCGCTTCCGACGGAAAGACCGACCTTCAAAAGCTCTTCTTTTGAAAGAACATTATTAAAAATTCTGTTGAGGGCAACAAGAGTTGCCGCTCCGTCTGCACTTCCGCCGGCAAGACCTGCGGCGAAGGGAATACGCTTTTCAATATGAATCTTAACGGCAGGTTCAATATCCGCTTTTTTGAAAAATGCGGTTGCCGCTTTATATGCAATATTTTTCTCGTTGCATGGAAGCCTTTCATCCGAGCAGGTGAGAGATATTCCGCTTTCGGCAGCTTCAACCGTAACCGTGTCGCAAAGGTCAACGGACTGCATGACCATAAACAGACTGTGATATCCGTTATCAAGCTTGCCGACTATATCAAGAAAAAGATTGATTTTTGCAGGCGCATCAACGGTTATTTTCATAGCGTTCTCCTTATTCAATGGGTATCAATGTAGGTGTTCTGTTCTGATAAATTGCAATTCTGTCAAATCCGCATTTAAGGGCAAGCTCATAGCCCTCTTCAATTCCTGCACCGAGATCCTTTGCGTAGTGTGCATCCGAGCCGATTGTGATGAGCTTTCCGCCGAGCTCTTTATATCTTCTCAGAATTGTTTCGTTCGGCGAGGTTTCGCCAATCTGCTGTCGAAGACCTGCAGTGTTGATTTCAAGAGCCTTTTCATTTCTGATAAGAGTGACGAGAATTTCATCAATTATTTCTCTGAATTTGCTCATGTCAACGGGAATTCCGTATTTACCCGTTATGTAACGCAGAGGATAAGTCATGTGTGCGAGAGTGTCAAATTTTGCCCACTGAGCAAGCTCAAGCTCGCATTCAAAATACCTTTGAAGAAGCTCCATATAATCAACATTCTCATCGCTGAAATCCATGAAATACGGGTCATCCAGATTAGGCAGATTGTGTATCGAGCCGATAACGATGTCATAATTCATTGAGCTTATAAGCTTCTCCGCAATAGGTTTGTCATAAACCGCCTGCCCAAGCTCCGCACCGACACATACAAGCAATTTGCCGTTGAAAGCCGATTTTGCTTTTGCAATTTCAAAAAAGGACTGAATTGCGGTTCTGTCAAAATGGTCACGGTAAAACGCATCTATTTCAAGATGGTCCGTGAACGCAACTGCCCTTATGCCCTTCATGCAGGCTGTTTCGCAGAGAAACATCGTTGAATGATGGCCGTCAAATGAACTGTCTGTATGTGTATGCAAATCAATAATATTTTTAAATGCCAAGATTTTCACTTCCCCGGTAATATAATATCACATTTTTCCGAAATATAAAGGTATTTTCAAAAAAATATTGAGTATTATTTTAATTTGTGATAAAATAAACCTAAGAAAACGCTGAATAAATGCGTCGTCGCATCTTTTCGGTCTGTTTTGGTGTGAAATGCGTTACAAAACCTTGAAATACACAAA
>DCII01000007.1:0-7554 GCA_002315935.1 Ruminococcaceae bacterium UBA1730 | reverse complement strand
GCTTGCCGATTTAATCAGCGTTTTCTAAAAAAATAGGTTAGTATTCATTTAAGGAAGCGAAACATGAAAGTAATTGTTACCGGTGCCGGCGGTCAGCTCGGCACGGATGTTATGGCTGAACTGAAAAGTCTCGGATATGAAGCAATTCCCGCAGACCTTCCGGAGCTTGATATAACTGATAAAAACAAAACAGTCAGCTTTATTACCGAAAATAACCCCGATGCGGTTATTCACTGTGCGGCATATACGGCTGTTGATAATGCTGAAACGGAAAGAGAAAAATGCCGTTTAATCAATGTTGACGGAACGGAAAATATTGCTTATGCGTGCAGACTCTGCAATGCAAAGCTCCTTTACCTGAGCACAGATTATGTTTTCGGCGGCAAGGGGGATATTCCGTATGAAACCGATTCCGAAATTTCTCCCTGCAACTATTACGGCGAAACGAAGCTTCTCGGCGAAGAAGCGGTCAGAAAAAACGGGAAGCATTTCATAGTGCGAATTTCATGGGTATTCGGCAGAAACGGAAAAAACTTTGTCAAAACAATGCTCCGTCTTTCGAAGGAGAGAGAAGAGATTTCCGTTGTCAATGACCAGATTGGTTCTCCGACCTATACCCCCGACCTTGCGGCTCTTCTTTGCAGAATGATTGCAACGGAGAAATACGGCACTTATCACGCAACCAACGAGGGATACTGCTCCTGGGCGGAATTTGCGGCAAAAATTATGGAATTGTCAAACAGCAAGACGAAGATAATTCCGATTTCCTCTGCGGAATATAAATCTGCCGCAGTCAGACCGGAAAACTCAAGAATGTCAAAAGCTTCTCTTGATGAAAACGGTTTTGAGCGTCTGCCGTCATGGCAGGATGCACTTGAGAGATATTTCAAATAGGGAGTCTGTATGGATAACGAAAACAATAAGTCAACGGAAAATGAAGGTCTGTCTGCGTTTGACGAGATAATGGCTGATTTCCATGACCTGACAAAGCTTTATTCGGATTCTCCTACTGAGCCGGAGCCTGAAAAACCGAAGCCGGTCTCAAGAGAGGATGAGCTTCGGATTAAGGATGAGCAAAGGCGAAAAGCCGAAATGGATGCCGTTCGTGAGGATATTGAACGCAGGTATTCATTCCAGCTTGAAAAAGCCAAAAGCAAATCAGAAGAAACTCCGCCGCCGCCGAAAAAGACCTATATCGAGGTTCCCTCTGCCGAAGAAACCGTCAGAGAGGAAATTGAAAGAATAGACAGTCTTATTGATTTGGGGATAGACGGCGAAGAGAAAAAAGCGGAAGAAGCTCAGCCCGAAAAGAAAGAAAAAGCCGGGAAAGCCAAGAAAATCAAAAAAGAAAAAAAGGTCAAGGAGCCTGAATATATAACCGAAACAGAGGATGTTTATTATTTTATTTATTCCTTCGGCGATGTGATATTCAGATTTTTCGCAAGGGTATTTGAAATTCTTTTCGGTATTATCAGATTCCCGTTTGTGAAGCTTGCGAAGGCTGTTTCTGCCGCAACCGCAGGAACGAAGCTCCGCTTCAGGAGATACCTGAAGGCAACGGTTAACGAAGCAAAATATTTCAGAAAAGAAATCAGGTCGGCAAGAAAAAATATCGGAATAGCTCTGAAAAAGCCGAAGATTCTGCCTGCCGTGCTCGGCCACTATTTCAAAAAAGCAAGGACAAGGCATAAAAATCTTCTGCACACGGCATTGAACACTGCTCTGCCGATTGCGGCTCTTGCTCTGCTCCTGTTTACGGTTAATTATTGGAACAGCGTAACCTTCGCACTTGAGGTTATTTACAATGAAAAGAGCATCGGATATATCAGCGATGAATCCGTTTACATTGAAGCCAAAAAGCTTGTTAAGGACAGGCTCAGCAACACTTCAACCGCCGAGATAAATTATTCCGGAACGGCAAATCTCAACGCAAGATACGCTCTTTCGCTTGTTTCGATTCAGGAGCTGAACGATGCAAGAACCATTTCAGATAAGATAGTCGAGAATTCGGTTGATAATCTCACTCATGCCTGCGGCGTTTACATTGATGATGAATTTGTCTGTGCCGTCAAGAACGAATCCGATGCAAAAACAGCATTCTATAATATTCTTGAACCATATGAGGAAGAGGCGAGGAAGGGCAATTACACAATCAGCTTTGCCGAAAACATCGACTATGTTCAGGGACTTTACTGCGATGATGAAAGCATAATCTGGGATGCTTCAAGGCTTGAATCCGCATTGAGGGGCGAGGCCGAAAAGCAGTATCTTTACACTGTTCAGGGTGATGAAAGGATTGACGAAATCTGCTCGAAATACGGTGTTTCATATGAGAAGGTTGTTTCGGATAACCCGAATGTCAATCTGAGCAATCTCAAGCAAGGAGATATTGTTATCGTCAGAATTGCGGCAAAATATGTCAGCCTCAAGAAGACGGTCACAACCTCCGAAATCAGAGAGGTTGAATTTGACACCGTTCAAAGAAGAGATATTACGAAGTTCAGCGGATACAGAGTTGTCAATCAGGCAGGTGTCAACGGCACACAGAGAGTTATCAAAACCGTTACCTATATTGACGGAGAGCTTGATGATACGCAGTATTCGTATGAAACAATCAAGGAACCGATTGACGAAATTGTTACTGTCGGCACAAAGACAACAGTCAACGGCGTTTATGTCGGCTATGCAACGAAGATGGGCTTCCTGTGGCCTGCACCGAGTTGCCATTATGTCAGCTCGCCATACGGTTGGCGAAGCAGTGGCTGGCACAACGGAATTGACCTTTGCCGTTCCGGCGGCGGAGCATACGGAACACCTGTTATCGCCTCAAAGAGCGGTATTGTTGAAAGGGTTCAGAAGAGCAACTCAAGTTACGGATATATGGTTCTCATAGACCATGGAGACGGCTATAAAACAAGATATGCTCACCTTGTGGCAGGTTCAATTCTTGTTTCGGTCGGTCAGAGAGTTGAAGCAGGTCAGACAATCGGTAAGGTCGGCTCAACAGGTAACTCAACAGGTCCGCATCTTCATTTTGAAGTTATCTGGCAGGGCGAAACGCAAAATCCCGCAAGATATATATCATAGTTAAAGTTAACAGGATTAAAAATCCAACCCCTTTTTCAGATTTTTTTGAAAAAGGGGTTGAAGTGTTAAAAACGAGCAAATGGGAGAAAAAAAGAGTAAATCAGAGTAAAACGGAGCAATATAATATTCCGGCTGAATTCTTTTAGGATTTCTCATGATTTTTTGCAAAAAAATGTTGACATTTAAAGAATTTTGAATTATATTTTACTTTGCACATATTTATATGGGTCATAATTTTCAGCCGTGTGACCGATATTTTTTCGGCAGGGGCAGAGAGGGGTTGCATAATTGAAAGACAATGTTATTATTGAACTGAAAAACATATCTGTAACATTTGAAGACCTTCAGGTGTTGAAAGACCTTAACCTTTATATCCGTGATAAGGAGTTTATTACTTTTCTCGGTCCTTCGGGCTGTGGAAAAACAACAACTCTCCGTATCATTGCGGGCTTTATTGAGCCGGATGAGGGTGAGGTCATTTTTGATGGTCAGAAGATAAATCATGTTCCGCCGCATAAGAGGCAGGTCAACACGATTTTTCAGCGTTATGCTCTCTTTCCGCATCTCAATGTTTATGAGAATGTTGCGTTTGGATTGAGAATAAAAAAGACTCCCGAAAAGGAAATCAAAAAGACGGTTGAAGAGATGCTTGAGCTTGTTAACCTCAAGGGCTTCAACAAGAGAAATATCAATTCTCTTTCCGGCGGTCAGCAGCAGAGAGTTGCAATTGCAAGAGCACTGGCAGTAAAGCCCAGAGTGCTTCTTCTTGATGAGCCTCTCGGAGCACTTGACCTTAAGCTTCGTAAGGATATGCAGGTTGAGCTGAAAAACATTCAGCAGAGACTCGGCATTACTTTTATATATGTTACCCATGACCAGGAGGAGGCTCTCTCCATGTCTGACACCGTTGTTGTTATGGATGGCGGTATCATTCAGCAGATCGGCACTCCGATTGATATTTATAACGAGCCGAAGAATGCTTTCGTTGCCGATTTCATAGGCGAGAGCAATATTATTGACGGCGTTATGATTGATGACTGCCTTGTTGAGTTTTCGGGTCACAGATTTGAATGCCTTGATAAAGGCTTTGCCAAGAGCGAAGCAGTTGATGTTGTTGTCAGACCCGAGGATGTTGATGTTGTTGCTCCTGAAAAGGGAATGCTTTGCGGCGTTGTTACATCCGTAACATTCAAGGGCGTTCACTTTGAAATCATAGTTGACATCGGCGGCTTCAAGTGGATGATTCAGACAACCGATTATGAACCCGAGGGTGCAAAAATCGGTCTTTTCATCGAGCCGGATGCAATTCACATTATGAAGAAATCCGAATATTCGGGCATTTACGGCGATTACAGCTCCTTCAGCGAGGAATTCGATGAGCTTTCCAATGCTGAAGAGGAGGTGGAGGAATGAACAGTCGCTCCTCACTTCGCACAAGGCTCGTTTCATCGCCCTATGTAGTGTGGTCAATTCTCTTTATAGTTGCTCCGCTGATTTTTGTTGTTTATTATTCATTCACGAATTCCTCAGGTAATTTCACATTGGATAATATTTCGGCGTTGAGCAAATATACACCGACATTTCTGCGTTCAATATGGTTCGGAATAGTTGCAACGCTGATTTGCCTTGTTATCGCATTTCCGCTTGCCTATATCATTTCGCAGAAAACCGAAAAGGTTCAGCGAACTATGGTTATGCTTGTTATGCTTCCGATGTGGATGAGCTTTCTTATCAGAACCTATTCATGGATGGCCATTTTGCAGGATACGGGTATTATCAATTCTCTTTTGGGAAAAATCGGAATAGGTCCGATTCACATGATAAATACCTCAGGTTCGGTTATTCTCGGCATGGTTTATAATTTTTTGCCATATATGATTATGCCGATTTATTCCGTTATGGCGAAGCTTGACCACAGCATGGTTGAAGCGGCACAGGATCTCGGCGGCAACAGACTTACCGTTATCCGCAGATGTATCATTCCCATGAGTATGCCGGGTGTCGTTTCGGGCATCACAATGGTTTTCGTTCCGTCAGTCAGCACCTTCTATATTTCCCAAAAGCTCGGCGGCGGTTCATTTGACCTTATCGGCGATGTTATCGAAAGGCAGTTCCAGCAGTCATATAACTATAACCTCGGTGCTTCTCTTTCCCTTGTGCTTATGGTGCTTATTCTCTTGTGTATGGCGGTCATGAACCGTTTCACGGGCGATGAGGAGGGGATGGTTATATGAAAAGTATATCAAAGATTTATACCTTTCTTGTTTTCCTCTTTCTTTATGCACCGATATTAGTACTCCTGCTTTTCTCGTTCAACACAACGAGCAGCACAAGCGTTTTCAGCGGATTTTCGCTCCAATGGTATAAGAGCATCCTTGAAGATAAAGCAACTCTGAGAGCACTCTATAACACGCTTATTCTTGCAGTTTCATCTTCCGCAGTTTCAACCGTTCTCGGCACTGCGGCGGCAGTCGGAATTGACAAATATAAAAAAGGCATTGCGAGGTCATCGGTTATGGCGGTTACCAACATCCCGATGATGAATCCCGAAATCGTTACGGGCGTTTCAATGATGCTTCTTTTTGTTTTCATCGGTAAGCTTGTGAATGCGGAATCGGTTCTCGGCTTCGGCACATTGCTGATTGCCCATGTAACCTTCAACCTGCCTTATGTCATTCTTTCGGTTCTTCCGAAGCTTCGCCAGACCGATGCCAACCTTGCAGAAGCGGCACAGGATTTAGGATGCAGACCCGCTTCGGCGTTCTTCAAGGTGGTTATTCCGTCAATTATGCCCGGCATCATAACGGGTATGATTATGGCGTTCACTCTTTCGCTTGATGATTTCATTATCAGTTATTTTTCAAGCGGTCCGGGCTTCCAAACTCTTCCTATTGCGATTTTCTCAATGACGAAGAAAAGAGTTAAACCCGATATGTATGCTCTTTCGGCAATTATTTTTGTTTCGATTCTTATTCTGCTGATTCTCTATAATATTGCTCAGCAGAAGAGCGAGGAGAAAGTCAAAACGAAAAAGGAGTGATAAAATTGAAAAGAATTTTTTCAGTCTTTTTTGCCCTTATTATTGCCTTAATGCCTCTTACCGTTGCTCTTGCGGGCAATGATGATATTGAATCATTAAGAGGTACGAAGCTTTATGTTTATAACTGGGGCGAATATATTTCAGACGGCGAGGATGACACAATGGATGTCAACGCCGAATTTGAAAAGAAATACGGTATTGAGGTTATTTACGATACCTATGATAATAACGAGGTTATGTATTCAAAGCTCAAGGGCGGCGGAGTTTCATATGATATTGTTATTCCGTCAGACTATATGATTGAGCGTATGATTAAGGAAGATATGCTTGAAAAGATTGATTATTCCAATCTCGAAAATTATAAGTATATTCCCGAAAAATACAGAAATCTCAGATTTGACCCGACCAATGAATATTCGGTTCCTTATACCGTCAGCTATGTAGGTCTTATTTATAACAAGACAATGGTTGATGAAGCTCCGGACAGCTGGACTGTTCTCTGGGATGAAAAATATACGAATAATATTCTGATGTTCGGCAATCCCCGTGATGCCTTTGCGATTGCACAGAGCATTCTCGGAATGGATTATAACACTGAATCGACGGTTGCATGGAAGGTTGCGGCAGAGCTTCTTAAAGACCAGAAGAATGTTTCCCCGAACTATGTAAATGATGAGGTTTTCCTCAAGATGGAATCGGGCGAAGCCGCTTTTGCACCTTATTATGTCGGCGACTTCCTTTCAATGAAAGAGAATAACGACGACCTTGAATTTGTTTATCCCAAAGAGGGAGTTAATTATTTTGTTGACGGATGTTGCATTCTCAAAGGCTCGAAGAATAAGAGAGCCGCAGAGCTTTATATTGATTTTCTTCTTGACCCCGAGGTTGCAAAGGCAAATGCTGAATATATCTGCTACGGAAGCCCGAATACCGCTGTTTATGAAAATCCCGAATATGAATATTATCAGGATGAATATCTTTATCCCGAGGAGGGTTCTTTCAAAACTCAGCTTTTCTGCAATCCCTCGGCAGAAACACTTGCACTTATGAGCACACTCTGGGACGATGTTAAGAATTACATTCCTTCCGCAGGGACGGATAATCATAATTTCTTTTTCGGTAGCTCTTCGGATTCTTCCGTAACGGGAACCGATGACGGCGAAAAAATGACTCCCGAAGCCAAGAAATATGCTCTTTATATCGGAATATTTGTGTTCATCTGCCTTGCGTATGTTGTCTTCAGATACGCAAGAAAGAAATACAGAGAAAACATATAATTTAAAGTAAAAGAACTCCGGAAATTGCATGAAGCAAAATCCGGAGTTTTGATTATTTATAAGCTTAAGGAAACGCTGAATAAATGCGTCATCGCATCTTTTCGGTCTGTTTTGGTGTGAAATGCGTTACAAAACCTTGAAATACACAAA
>DCII01000017.1 GCA_002315935.1 Ruminococcaceae bacterium UBA1730 | reverse complement strand
CGCACAACATCAGCGGAATATTCAATTGATAAGCTTCAGACATGAAAATATTAAAATGCACATATGAATCTATAAATCATACGCTTTCTGAAAAACCATATGAAACCGGCGGAATTTTAGGAAGTTCAAATGATGATGTTATTGATGAATTTATTTTAGATATTACAATACCAACAAAGCAAAAATGTGCTTATTATCCCAATGTAAGATTTCTAAATAACGAGATCGAAAAATGGTCTGATAAAAAAATAATATTCTGCGGTATTATACATACTCATTTTTTCGATGTTTGCACATTGTCTGATGAGGACAAAGAATATATTGATGCTATTATGCAAGCAATGCCAAAGCATATCAAGAAATTGTATTTCCCGCTTTTTTTATTGCCAAGCAAAAAACTCATTGCTTATTCTGCAACATTAAGTTGTGGAAAAACGATAATATCACAAGAAGAAACTATAATAACATAAAGAGAGGTTTTTATTATGACAAAGAAAATTATTATTCCTGAAGGCTGTTTTAAGGGAAACTGCAAAGATTGTGTTTATGCAAATTGGCATGACAAAGACAGTTACGGACGAGTAAAGTGTCAAGGCAGTTATGGTGGATATAATAATCCCGATGACCGTAATGGGTGCTTTCACTATAAAAGAAGCTAACAGTGGATTATGTTGATGCTTCAGGTTGCCCAAGAAATTACGGAGAAGGATTTGTTGATGCATCAAATTGCTACCGTAGATGGGGCGATGATTTTGTAGATTACGATGGAATTCCACGAAGATTCGGGGAACCGTTTGTTGATAAGTCAGGGTTCATGAGGACTTTCGGAAGTGGATTTGTTGACGGTGAAGGTATATGGAGAGAACCACATAGCTCCTTAAGATTTTCAGAACAAACAGGATATAGTTCAAACGAAAATTCCTCAAGTTCCGATTCGGAACAATTGTATGAGCCTATAGATATTTCTAACATCACAAGCGATGATTTAGTTAATGGATTGTCGCTATTTGAAAAGCTATTTCGTTACATATTGATTTTTACCGGTTTATACCTATCTGGTGTGGTTGAACCTATAATATTTTTGATTTTAATATTTGTAAAAAAAGCGAAGAAAGACAACAAAACCAACGCACTTAATTTTGCAGTAGTCCTATCTGGAATTATGACTATTGAATGGGTATGTGCCCTGTTTTATTTAGTGTTTTATAATCGAGAAGTTCTGATTCGAATATATACTACAATAAGCAGCTTTTTTGGCAGTTTATAAAAAATTATCCGGAGCATTTTTATGTGCTTCGGATTTTTTGCGATTTTCTGAACTTGAACAGAGAGAGTAAAAATGGTATACTTAATCTTAATAAACTTGTAACTTTTTCATTCCCTGTTTGTAATTCTGATATTTTAATCTTTAGTCAAGGTTCTTTTATGAGGTGAAATGATGTTTACCGTGCTTGTTTGCGATGACGATATCGCAATTCTCGATTCAGTTGAAATCTATCTCAAGCTTGAGGGTTATAATGTTCTCCGTGCTGAAAACGGAAGAGATGCTCTTGAGCAGGTCAGAAATAACGAAGTGCACTGCGTTATTCTTGACATTATGATGCCGGGTCTTGACGGATTGCAGGCAACTTTGCAGATGAGAGAAAAGCATAATTTTCCGATTATTCTGCTTTCGGCAAAGAGCGAAGACACCGATAAAATAACGGGTCTTTCGTTCGGAGCAGATGACTATGTGACAAAACCGTTCAACCCACTTGAACTTATGGCGAGAGTCAAATCGCAGATAAGAAGATACACTTCGCTCGGTTCAATGGAAGTGAAAGAGGGAATGATTTCAACAGGAGGACTTTCGCTTGACACTCTTGCAAAGGAGCTAACTCTTGACGGCGAACCTATAAAGCTGACCGCAACGGAATACGGCATAATCAATGTGCTTATGGAAAACCTCGGCAGAGTGCTTTCAACGGGTCAGATTTATGAAGCGGTTTGGAATGAGCCTGTGTGCTTCTCTGAAAAAACGGTCACGGTGCATATCAGAAGAATAAGAGAGAAAATCGAAATCGACCCGAAGGAACCTAAATATTTAAAGGTGGTATGGGGCATTGGTTACAAAATTGAAAAATATTAAAATACGGGTAATTGCATTCATTCTTGCAATTCTTTTCTTTGCGGTTTCGGGATATTTTTCCTCCGCATTCGTCAGAAGCTTTGTCAATTATAATACCTATGAAAACAGGGGATTTGAGAATACCGATGTTTTCCGCAGAATGATTTATACCTATGAAGCTTCGGTTATGTTCAGTGCAGAATCAAAGTCCGTCAAATCGGCTGAGGAATTCAAAAACACCACAAACGGTAAGGAAATCACAGCGGATTATGAAACCAAAGTCAAAAAAATAAATGAAGCATTCGACCTGCTCGATAATTCAAAAATTCAGGTTTTCCACAGCGAGGATAATGTTTTCAGATACAGGCTTCCCAACGGAAATGTTGTTTATTATTTCGGCTATGACGGTTCAATAATCAATAAGCAAACCTTTGAAAGCATTGAATTCTATGATGTTGGTGAAGATGCAGAAGAAATTGAATCAACAACCTTTACCGAGGTTAAGGAGGATATTCAGAAAATCAGCAATGCACTCGGATACCTTTATAATCTCGGAAGCGACACAAATTACGGCGAAACAACAAGAGATATTGTTCTCAAAAGAGCAGAGCAGGAATATCAGAGGTATATTTCAGAAGCCTATGAAAATTCGAGTAATGGATATTCTGTTTTCAGAGATAATATCAAGAGCGTTAAATATGCGGTTTTTCTCACCAACGGCAATGTTGTTTCAAACTGCGGAATTACAAAGGCCGATACGCAGAAAACTGCCGCCGAGAAGCTCGGCAACGGAGCGGTTTTTCTTGAAGAATTCCGTGACGGAAAATATTATCAGACAACCGAAACAAGGTTTGAGCAGTCGAACAGCGTGACGGCACAGATTAACAGAGAAATCTGCACGGCGGCAGAAAGCTATCGGGTTATCAACCCAACGGAAAACTGCGGAATTCAGAGTGCGGTTTTCGCCTATGCAGGTTCATTCACTGATGAAGCGGATTTATTAACTGTTTTCAATGATATTTACGGCACATTCAGCAATTCGGTTGGCGGCAGAGCATCCTCGGGAATGAGCGTTGCAATGCTTGCGGTGTTCTTTATTCTTGCGGCTGCAATCTGCATTCTCCTGCTCGTCACAGCAGGAAAGACCGCTGACGGAAGCATCAGACTTCTCTTTACGGATAAGGTTCCGCTTGCAATCAATCTTGTATTTTACGGTGGAATTGCGTCAGCTGCGGTTATCTGCTGCTGCGGAGGGCTTGCCTGCGAATATTATACCGATATTGGAAGTGTTCCGCTCGGAATAGTCAGCACTTTAGGCAAAAAATTTGACATAATCTGGGGAATTCTTTTTGCATTGTTTTTCGGAGCAATTTCAATTCAGCTCAACAGCATTGTAAGAAATATCAGAGCAAAAACCTTTTGGAGGCATACGCTTTGCAGGTGGATTTTTCTGCCTGTCAGAATAATTTCAAGGAAGCTGAAGTGTATTCTTGAAACAAGCTATGCCAATGCAGACGGCAAAAGGAAAAAGAGAATTGCAATTCTCTGCACCTGCGTTTTTGCGGTTGCTGATTTCTGCCTTATCGCAGTTGCTCCTTCAAGTGATTTCCTTTTCTTCCTTGTTTTGCTCTTTAATATTGCTGTTCTCGTTTTTGCAATTATGATAATCAATTCCTACAGCAGAATTGCCCAGGCAACAAGGGAAATCAGAGAGGGTCAGCTTGAAAAAACGGTTTCAACGGAAAAAATGCTTCCGTTTTTCAAGGACCATGCCGAGGACATCAATTCAATCGGCGACGGCTTGCAGAATGCGGTTGAAGGTGCGGTCAGGGACCAGAGAATGAAGGCGGAGCTTATTACAAATGTTTCCCATGACCTCAAAACTCCGCTCACTTCAATAGTCAACTATGTTGACCTGCTCAAGAGATGCGAAATCGAAAATGAGGATGCGAAGAAATATCTTAATATTCTTGATGAGAAATCTCAGAGAATGAAAAAGCTCATTGAAGACCTTGTTGAAGCGTCAAAGGCTTCCTCGGGAGCGGTTGAAATGTATCCCGTCAGCCTCAATCTCTGCGAATTCGCAACTCAGGTTTCGGGCGAAAACGAGGACGAGCTCAAGGCAAAGGGAATTGAAATTATCCTGAAAACGCCCAAAGAACCTGTTACGGTTTTTGCCGATGCACAGAAGACGGGCAGAATAATTGAAAACCTGCTTACTAATATAAAGAAATATGCCCTTGAAAACACAAGAGCATATATTGAGGTCAGGAATTCGGAGAAAAACGGAATTATCGAATTCAAGAATATTTCCAAATACGAGCTTAATATTCCCGCCGAAGAGCTTACTGCAAGATTTGTTCGTGGTGATGCCTCAAGAAACGGCGAGGGAAGCGGTCTCGGTCTTTCAATTGCAAGCAATTTCTGCCGTTTGCAGGGCGGAAATCTTGAGATTATTATTGACGGAGACCTCTTTAAAGCGGTTGTTACCCTTCCAAAGGGTTGAGGCTGAAAACAGGGACAGGTGTGGTAATCCGTAACACTCTTCGAGAAGAAACGGATTGCCACGCTTCGCTCGCAATGACAGAGCTTTATTTATTTCCTTTATTTATGCTTATATTATTTCACTCCCCAACCTTCCCTAAGGAAACGCTGAATAAATGTATCGTCGCATCTTTTCGGTCTGTTTTGGCGTGAAATGTGTTACAAATCAGAAAGAAGTATGTATATGAAAAGCAAAACAAAACAGATAGTCTTCGCAATTATTTTTATGATTGTTTTATGGAGCCTCGGATCGCTTTGCTCAGGAGAGTTTATTCTTGCGGATTCGGTTGAAATTAATGTAATAGCAGAAAGTGCAAGGAATATTCTTTCATCCGTCTATCCTTATTTCTTCGTGTGTGCGGTTGTTGCCGCAATAGTAGTATCGGCGGTTAATAAGAAAAAAGCGTTTGCAATAACCACTGCCGTTATGACTGTAATTCCGTTCGCTTCTCTCGGAATGGAATTCGTAATCAGCAGAATTTTTCCCGATGGAAGTATATGGCTTGTACCGTTTATGTTTCCTGCCGCACCTGCCGCAACGCTCTTTAATATGCTTTTTTAAAATCTTAATATTCCATTAATATTTAATTAATTTCAGATTAAGGGTATTGAAATTCAGAGAGCAGTGTATTAAAATGCAGATAAAACATGAATAAATTATTAATCAGATGTTGAATTCGAAAAAGGAAAAGGCATCAGATTAAAAACGGAGGAAATACTATATGAAGAAGGTAAAAAAGCTAATCAGTCTTATCCTTGCATTTGTCATCGCATTCAGTTCGTTGACTCTCGTTCAGTCCTTTGCGGCTGACGACAATATTAAATCCTTAAGAAACGATATATATATTGAAATCAAGACTGAAAAGGACAGTTATTCAAATGATGAGCTTGTTCCGATTATCATGACCGTAACAAACAAATCAAGCACAAATTATGAAAATATCAGCGTTGAAATGGCTTATAATGAAACCAGACTTGATTGCAGACAAGGCTCTGAAATTGCTGTCGGTTCATTGAGAGCGGGTGAATCAAAGGATGTTGAAATTGATATAAACTATGCCAACAGGTCAATTTTTGCAAGAATATTCTTATATTTCATCCGTTTCTGGAGACTTTTCCAAAGAGCTGTTATCGGTTCTGACAGCGAAACAACAAGATTTTATGTCAAAATCGGAATGGTTAATTATCAGCTTGTTTTTTCAATCAAAAACGGCGAAGTAGGCTCTTCTCAGGTTGACCCCGAATTGCCTGTTGAAGACAGCATTGAATTGAGCATTGACCGGAGTGATTTTGAAACAAAAGAAATCAATGCAAGAATCACAGGTACGGTAACAACAACAACGGGCATTGATACTATTGAATATAAATCCTATGCAGAGGTTGATGCAGGTAATCTTTCGTATAGAGGAGATATATTCCTTGACGGAAATAACTGGTATTTCGATCTTACTCTTAAGCCGGGAAAGAATGCTGTTACGGTTAATGCAAAAACCTCAAACGGATTAACGGCAACAAAAACGATAACGGTTAATTACAATATAGGCTCTATTTCAGCCGGAAATGCAAGCGACTATGCTACCGAGCAGAATATTACCTACAGAAAAGGCGTTCTCGTAATTTATTTTGATGATAATATAACCGAAGATGTTGCAAATAACATTATTGTTACAAACGGCGGAAGAGTTATCGGTCAGAACTATTTTCTTAATTTCTATCAGGCAAAATTTGATATAGATGGCTACACGGCTCTTAAGCAGAAGGCAGATTATTTTAAAACTCTTGCAGGTGTAAAAGCAGCAGATGTAAGCTGCGTTGAAGAAGCAAGTATTTCAATAAATGACCCGTGGAATTCTGATGTTGACAATACAGACTGGAACGATAATGATGTTGACGGCAGTAACTGGGGACTTGAAGCTATTGATATGAAATCAGTCTGGGCAAATGACAGCAGACTCAGCCGGCAGCCTACAAGAATCGGTTGTGTAGATTCAACCCTCAACACGGCACATTCGGAATTTGCAAACACAAGCGATAACATAAATGTTATCATGATGAATAACAATCAGAATTATTCATCCGACCACGGTTCTCATGTTTCGGGTATAATGGCGGCATCTCCGGATAACGGAACAGGCGTAACAGGTATTGTCTGGAACGGAAATCTTTATTTCGGTTCAGCCGCAATAAGCAGCAGAGGATTAAGCAGGGATCTGATAGTTGATAATCTCACAAAAGCCGTTATCTGCGGAGCAAAGGTTGTTAATTTCAGTGCAGGCAACAGAGCCGGCGAATGCATGGACCATGCAGTTATTATTGAAACAAAGCTTCTTGATAAAGGCTTCGATTTTCTCTTTGTTCAGGCGGCAGGAAACGATACAGTTGATGCAACAAAGAACGGTTGGTTCTGCTCAATAACGGCAGACACAGATGTTTCGTTTGCAACATCGAGATATTCAGCTCAGGACCTTATTGACCATACAATAGTTGTTGCATCCGTTGATAATGATAAGAGAAATAACGGATATTCATTCTCTGATTTTTCAAATTACGGCAACAGAGTAGATATTGCGGCTCCCGGCGGAGACATTTACAGCTGTTATTTCAACGGAACAGACTATATGAGCGGAACTTCAATGGCAGCTCCTCATGTTACCGCAGTTGCAGGTCTTATGTGGTCGGCAAACAATACTCTGTCCATGACGGAAATCAAGGAAATTCTCTGCGATGAGGATTACACAACGCAGGCATATGATTACATTCACGGCAAGGCATACAGAATGCTCAATGCAGGTCTTGCAGTTAACAGAGCGTTTGAATTGGCTGATGCTCTCGGAACTTTAAACGGCAGATTTGTTGACGCAGCAACATCAGAAGCAATTGCATCCGGAACATATATTATTCATAAGGAAACAGCAACGGGAGAAGCTTTCGGCTCAACTCATTCATTCTCAAACGGATATTTCACATTTGATGCACCGGGCGGAAGATATGTTCTTGAAATTTCCGGCTCCGGTAATTATGTAAAGAAATATCTCACTGTTATCGTTGTTCCCAATGATACAGCTTATTTGGGAGATATTGCATTGAGCAAATCTCTTGGCGATAACCAGCTCAGAATTGTCCTTTCATGGGGCGAAAATCCCAGTGACCTCGATTCACATATTGTCGGCAAAACAACATCCATGAACGATTTCCATGTTCTGTATTGCAATGACAGATATTATGAAGATGAAAACTGCGTTGTTTGGCTCGATGTTGACGATATTTCATCATACGGACCCGAAACGATAACTGTTGTTGATATGTCGAAGGTTAAGTCGTTTACTTATCTTGTTCATAATTATTCGGATAAAGAAGACGGCAGTGAAGATGACGGAGCCTTCAATCTTTCGGATTCAGGTGCAACAGTTGATGTTTACAGAGGAACGGAGCTTATCAGGTCTTACAGCGTTCCCGTCAACAGAAAGGGTACTGTCTGGAAGGTATTCTCAATGGATGAAAACGGCATCATCACAAATTACAACACTATGGATTATGAATCAGAGCCCTCGGAAGTCGGATATTAATAAATAATCTCAAAACGGCATCGGTTGAGTTTTTCAATCGGTGCCGTTGTTCTGATTTATAAATATTTATTTCGTTGACTTGCATCAAGGTTTGTGATAATATGAAGAAAAAAGGTTAGGAGATAAAAAGATGAAGAAAAAACTTATCCGTGTTCTTTCTCTCGCACTCGTTGCAATGATGCTTGTGCCGTTGCAGGCGTTTGCGGCTGAAAAGGAATACACAATTGTCAATCCCTACGCCGATGTTGTCTGGACAGGCGACAATGCCTGGAAGGCATACAAGGGCAACCTTCATACCCATTCGTCAATCAGCGATGCAAGCACAAACCTGAATGATATGGTTATGGATTACTATGAACAGGGCTTTGATTTTCTTGCAATGACCGAACACGCCGTAACAGGTAAGGCATGGAACGAAACTCCTACTCAGCTTCCGCTTTATCTTTATCAATGGATTATCGGTCTTAAGCCCAAAAAGCTTACCGATGAAGAATTTAAAGGTGTAACAACCGGAACATGGCCCGTAAACGGACAGCCCAGAGGCTACGGAATGACCTGCGTCACCGGCGGTAACGAGCTTAACGGTCTTACCTTCACAAAATGCCATGTAAACGGAATGTTTCTTCCCGAAGGTGTCGGCGATAATTACCTTGGCTACGAAAATGACCACGAGGGAGCAGTTAAGCTGACCGAGGAAGCAGGCGGAATTTCATTCATCAATCATCCCGGTGACTGGCTGAATTCCAATTCAAATCCCGATATAGTCAATGACCCGGAATCGGTTCACTATTTTTCAAATATTCTTCTCAAGTATAAATCCTGCTACGGAATGGAAATCTTCAACGAGCGTAACGGCCCGACAGGATATGACAGAATTCTCTGGGATAATGTGCTTATGGAGTGCCTTCCATACGGCAAGAATGTTATTGCATATTCAAATGGTGATTCCCATTGGCATGAGCATATTGATGCAAGTTACAGCATATTTATGATGAAGGAAAACACCGTTGAAAGCATCAAGGAAACAATGATGAACGGTGCATTCTTCTGCATCACCCGTTGCCTTCGTGCAAATGAAAAGTTAGGTCCGGAAAAGGACATTCGCTATATTGACGACCCGACTCCCGTTCCGACCTATACCGATATTAAGGTTGACGGTCACAAGGTAACAATCAAGGCGAAGAACTGCACAAATATTCAGTGGGTTGCAAACGGAAATGTTATCGCAAGCCAGAATATTGCACAGAGCGATAACGAATATGAATATACTCTTGACCTTGACGAGATCGAAGGTTCAGAGGATTTCCTCTATATCAGAAGCCAGCTTATCGGTGACGGCGGAATCAACTGCACACAGGCATTCGTAATTGATGACGGTACGGCTCCGAAAACATATGTTGTTGATAATTCCAAAGAAGCAAAAATCGAAAACATCAAATGGAAGCTCGGTTCTCTGCGTATTGTTGTTCTCTTCAAAATGATTATTGATGCTCTCAAATAAGAGTGGTTTCCTAAGTTTAATTCAGGCGGTGTTCAGAAATGAGCACCGCTGTTTTTTAGCTTACAGCCCGATTTCTTAATTTCTGTTGTTCATAATGTTTATAATACTTCCTTTATTATATAGAGGATAAGCTTAGGAGTGGGTAACAGGTGTTGCCCGCTTGCTTATTGTAATGAGTGACACTTAAAAAACTGAACACAAAGTGGCGAATATGATTGGTTTTGAAATTTTGCAGGTGTAGAAAAATTCAAAAGTTTTTTGTTGAAAATAACGAAAAAATATTTACATCAGGAATTGCAATGAAAAAATCAGTCTTTTTTTCAATAAAAAAATATGCACCACATATAGTATCGGATTACAAAAAAACGGAAAAATTATCCATATAACTATTTTCTGAAAAAAACCGGAATAAATGATTGTAAAGCGAAAATGCTTTACAAATCAAAAGAATTTTTTGCGATTTTGCTGAAATTGAAGCGTTTTCGGCTGATTCAAAATGCTTGACAATTATTTCATAAAGTAATATTATGGTTGCACGCTAAAACGGGTCATCGCATATTTACGCTTTTTTATGAATATGCGGATAAAACGAAAGGGGTTTAGACAAATGAAAAAAACTTTTAAGGCAGTGCTTTCCGTTGTTCTTGCAATTGTTATGACATTCGGTTCATTTGCAGGATTGTTCGGAAATGTCGGCTTCACGGTCACATCAAGTGCTGCGGGCAGAACCGTTGTTAAGTCGGGTTCATACTGGACCTTCTATGATGACGGCGAGCTCGTTATCTATGGTGATATTCCCAGTTTTTCAAAGGAAAATCAGGCACCGTGGAAGGATTATATCGGCCAGATTAAGTTGGTTTCTCTTGCAGATGAGGGCGAAAATCCTTCAGAGCCGGGTGTTAAGTCCATCGGTTCACTTGCGTTTGACGGAATCGGCAGCGGAGAATATAAGGTTAAGACCATCTATGTTCCCGGTTGCGTTAACGAAATCAAAACCGATGCCTTCGAAAACTTCAATTCACTTGAAACAATTTATTTCGGTGCTCCGATAGACAAGTGGAATTTTGAATATCAGGGCGAAGGCATCCGTATAGTTACTCATACTCATTCAACGGGCGAAGTCAAGAACTCCGTTGCTCCCGATTGCAAAAACAACGGTTATTCAGGTGACACATATTGTAAGGTCTGCCATTCGCTTATCAAGCTCGGTTCGGCAACTCTGAACGATAACACAAAGCATATATGGTCATCAGACCGTCTTGTTCAGATTGAACCTACCTGTAAGGATAAAGGCGTTAAAGCTTATCAGTGCATAATCTGCGGAGCATGGAAGGCAGATGACACAGCTGAAATAGTTGCAACAGGCTTGCATGAGCTTGAGCTTCTTGAGGAGAACAAGATTGAGGATTGCTCCAAATCCGGTAAGGTTAAATATACCTGTAAGTATTGCGATTATACTGAACAGAAGGAAATCACAGACCACAGCTACCTTTATCAAGTTACTGACCCGACCTGCACACAGAAAGGTTACACAACTGTTACTTGTAAATATTGTAGATATAATGTAGTCAAGGATTATACAGATCCTCTTGACCATGATGCAACAATTCCGTTCAACAATCCTGCAACCTGCACCGAGTCCGGCGGACACGGCTACCGTTGCTCAAGATGTAAGGAAATCTGCGAGTATGTTAAGGATCCCGCTCTCAATCACGATTATTCGGTATGGGTAATAACAAAGGATCCCACCTGCACGGCAAAGGGAATCAAGGAGCTTAGATGCTCAAGATGTAACGATGTCAAGGAAACCGCAGAGGTTGAAACTCTTCATTCGGAAGAATTGAGAGAAGGCAAATGGTATGTTGCTCAGGAGCCTACCTGCGTTAACGACGGTTATATGTATTTCAAGTGTAATTTCTGCGGCAAGGATGTAACGGATGAAGACGGCCAGAATATTACACGCAAGATTGACAAGCTTCCCAACAGCCACACCGCTTCAAGATGGGTAACCGTTATTGAGCCTACTTGCACGGAGACAGGTCTCAAGGTCAAGAAGTGTACTGTTCCCACCTGCCCGTATCATTCGGATTCGGGAACAGAAACAGGCAAGGCAGTTACCGCCGCCATTGACAAGGCAAGCGACGAGACCGTTACAAAGACTATTCTGACAACAGTTGATGAAGCTCTTGTTGAAAAGATTAATGATTCAATTCTTAACAGCTATTATCAGCTCAAGAATCCCGATGCAGCGGAAATAGAAGCTTTGTTTGATGCAAACTTCAAGACAAAGAGTATTGTATGGCCGACTGAAGCGGACAAGACACTTGCCTATGACATAATCAAGGCTGCAGTTGAAGGCAAAGGCGAAACCGCAGGTATCGTTAAGGATGCAAGTGTTGATAACACCGTAAAATCAATCAATTCTTATATCAATGCCGCATTCAAGGCTATCGGCGATGAATGGATTAAGGAAGCAGTCAGCCACGCAACAGAGGATGACATTAAGCTCATCAAGCACATGACCCTCGATCAGGAGGTTATCGCAGCAAACGGTCATTCATATCAGGTTGCAAGCTATTATGAAGAAATCGTTGCAGGCGAATCGGTTTATACAACCGTTACAGAGGTCGGCGGCGTATATTATCCCGTTCTCCGTTATGTTCTCGTCAGAGACAAGGATGGCGAAATCGTCAAGGACAAAAAGACAGGTAACCCGGTTTACGCTCCCGTACCCGACACAGAGAAGGACCCCGTTGACACGGAAAAGCATAAAATTATAACCGATGTTGACTGTAATGTCGGCGGAACACTCGTTAAGCAGTGTCCCATCTGCCTGGAAATCAATGCAACAAAGGTTGCTAAGGGAACTCATGGCTACATAGTTACAGTTTATGCTCCCACCTGCACAGAGCAGGGTTATACTGAGCAGTCGTGCGAATACTGCACATACTGCAAGACTTATAACTATCTTCCTTCAATCGGACACAAGTGGGAAACACAGATAATCAAGGATTCCACCTGCACGAAGACAGGTCTTCAGGCTAAGATTTGCTCAAACTGCGGAAGTGTTGATAAGAATTCATATGAACCTGTAATACTCAAGGCTCATAACTATCTGCTTGAAACAATTGCTCCGACCTGCACCGAGGACGGCTATGTTCAGCACACCTGCAAGGTCTGCGGCAGTGGCTACAAGAGTGATGAGGTTGACAGACTCGGACACAAGCTTGTTAACAAGGTTGTTGAAGCAACCTGCACAACAGACGGCTATTCAATTCATACCTGCTCGGTATGTAAATACGAATATAAAGATACCGTTGTTCCTCACGAAGGTCATAACTACGGAACAGATTCAAAGGAAATCGCCGCAACCTGCCTGTTTGATTCATATACTCAGCAGATATGCAAGAAGTGCGGCAACGAAAAGAAGACAAATGTCGGTGCAAACGGTAGTGCTCTCGGACATCTTTGGATGATTGATGCCGAGAAGGCTTCCTCCTGCGAAACAACAGGTCTTACCGAAGGCAAGCATTGCGACAGATGCGGATATGTTGAAATCGAACAGGAAATCATTCCCGTTAAGAACCATATCGTTGTTGAGGATTCCGCAGTAGTTGCAACCTGCACAACATCAGGTCTGACAGCAGGTACACATTGCTCGGTATGTAAGAAGATTCTTTCAGCTCAGCAGGTTATTCCTGCAACGAACCACAGAACCGTTATTGATGAAGCAGTTGCTCCGACCTGCGAAGAAGCAGGACTTTCAGAAGGCTCACATTGTGCATATTGCAACACTGTTTTTGAACAGCAGAATGTTCTTGAGGCAACAGGTCATAATTGGAGCGAGGCTAAGGTTACCAAGGAAGCCGGAGTCTTCACAAACGGTGTTAAGACAAGCGTATGTCAGAATTGCGGACAGGTTAAGAACGAAACATACAAGCTTACCTTCCTTGAAAAGATTGCTTATATTTTCGCAAAGATTTTCGATGTTATTTTCGGATTTCTTTTCTAAGGAAACACTGATTAAATCGGCAAGCAAGATTTTCAATTATGTTTTCGGCGTGAAAAAAGCACAAAACAGCAGATATACTTTGTGTATTTCAAGGTTTTGCAACGCATTTCACGCCAAAACAGGCCGAAAAGATGCGATGACGCATTTATTCAGCATTTTCTTAAGAAAACGGGCTTTCGCATTCAGCGTAGCCCGTTTTGTGACTTAATCTTCAATTAATCCGTAATATCTGCCGTACCAATAGGGGAGAGTGAAATTGTTGCAGGTACGAAGAAGCATTCCCTTGTCGTTTCCTGTCGGCGGAAGAACGTTAAAAGCAGTCGGGTCATCGCTCTTTCGGAATATCGGCTTTGCAACATCCTCTGCTCCGCTGTCGCAGATGAATCTGTTGAGGTCATTTGTGACAATTCTTCTTTCGTGAGCTGAAAGCGGCGTTTCAAGCTGAGGCTCCATTCCCATTTCACACGGCGTCATGTTCCATTCAAGGTCCGTTCTGTGGCTGTTATAAAGTGACCAGCAGACTAAATCCATCGGGTAATCGGTCAGCTCGTCAATGCAGTCATCTGCGTTGAAGAATTCTCCCGTCATTGCACCGTAGATGAAGTTATACATTGAATTCTTTTCTGCCTTGGCATCATTCCAATGGTTGGTAAGTCCCATTGCGTAGATTGATTTCAGAGCAGGGTCATCCGTATATTTCATCAGAAGAGAAATCATAAGAAAATCATGATTATCGTCAATGTGGCAAAGGTGTCCGTCGGGAATTCTGTATTTCATCAGGTTCATAACAAAATGCTTATCCGTTGCGAGCATATCATAAGCTTCTTTGTATCTTTCGTTCTTCGTCATATGATAGCCGCAGGTAAGATAGGTGAGCATCTGAAGCGAATTAGTTCCCTTTTCCTCCGCCCATTTATTATCGTTATTGAGAAGCTCGGGATTCCAGTTTGCCCAGGTTGTGGGAATTCCATCTGTGTCAACAAGTCTGAAATTGTGGTCAAGAATATGGTCAAGAATCTTTGAAACGGTTTTTCTGATAAGCTCCTTATCCTTTTCATCGGCAACAAGGTCATAATAATAAGCATAGCCGAAGAAATGACCGACTATTTCATCAGAGGAGGTTTCGCCGAGCCATTCAATGTCGTTTCCGTTTTCATCCTTGGTGAAGTGCCATTCGTGGCGAACTCCCGTGCCGTATTCTCTTTCATCAGGGTATCTGACCGCTCTTGCAACAAAGCCGTCAATTCCCGTGATTTCAGTCAGCTTTATCATCGCAAGAAGACTTCTTCTTGCTCTTTTCTTTGCTTCCTTATCCTTTGTGCAGCCGTATTCAAGAGCGAGGTCGGCGAGATAGTTGCCCGTTCTGTGTCCGTCATTGTCGGTGTTCGGAATAAATCCCTCGTCAAGAGAAACAACTCCCTCATTGTCAAGCTCTCTGTCAAGAACATAGCCGTCTTTTCTGACATTATATGTTTCAGTTATTTCACGAAGGTATTTTGCTTTTTCTTCGAGGGTCATCATTTTTGTTTCAATAAGGCTCAGACCTTTGTCGGTTGAAACGCAGATTGTGCCGTCATTCGAAACTGCAACGCCGGTAGCGTTCGGGCTCGGCAGCCATCTCTTATATCCGTAATATGAAAGATTGCCGTTGTGCATATGGATAAGACCAGTGCCGGTTGAAAAATATTTATCTCCGTTATCGGCAACCGCAATGCCGGTTATTTCCGCATCGGGAAGGTTTTCAATCTTGCCGTGGTCAAGCCAGTAGCTGTTGTCGTCATAAACGCAGACACCCTTGTCTGTTCCTATCCACAGGTTACCGGCGGGGTCGGAATAAAGGCAGTTGATATTGTCTGAAAGAAGATTTGTTGAATCCGCATCAAGGCTTGACCAATGCCAACGCTTGCCTACAAGAGCGTGAATTCCGTTGTTTTTCGTTCCGATATAAACACGGTTGTTTCTGAAAATTGTCATGCAGCTTCCGCAACCGGGAACACCCATTTTAATGCTGTAAGCTTCTTCACCTGCATTTTTTTTATAAAAAACCGTTTTAGTAAGAATAAATGTGTTTCCGTCTCCGTCAATTTTAACATCAACAACCGGGGATGAAAATTTCTCGTTGAGAATCTTCTTTTTGCCGTTGAATGCAATTAACCTGTCGCCGACTCCTGCGTAGAGAGTTTTTTCGCAGAAGGAAACGAACGATACGGAAGCATTTTTTATTCCTGTTTCAAATTCATTGAATTTTCCGTCCTTGAGATAAGAAAGTCCCTTATCTGTTGCAACAAACAAGGTTCCGTCCTTGCTGAAGCACATTGAAGTGATATTGTCTGATTTCAGACCGTCTGCCGTTGTGAAAACCTTTCTCGTTTTCTGCTCAAAGCTTCCGATTTTATAAGTGATTTTTCTTGCTGACATATTTTACTCCTTATTCGCCGAATACTCTTTTTATTGCGTCAAGATAGCCGTAGCCGTATAAATCATCAGGCTCAAGATAGCTTGTTTCAGTCCATTCGTTCCAGCTGTTTATCGTTATGAGAGGAGCCTTCATTTTGCCGTCTTGCAGAGCTTTATCTGTATATTCCTTGATTTTTATGCAGGCTTTTTCAAAGTTTTCGGGAGTGTTATTCTTCATAACTCCCTTAATGAATTCCTTGAAACGGATGTTGTTATCCCATCCTATGGTTATGTTGGGGTAGAAATCCGATGAAAATTTGCTGAATTCTTCACATCTTTTCATGTATGAATCGGTTACTTCTTCGTAATCTGTGTCAACATTTATGTTGACGCACGCCCAGTTATAGTTTGTGAAGCTGTCAAATCCAACCGCTTCCATCAGCTCCTTCATGGAATAATATTCATCAGAACCTTCTTTTTTAAATCTTGATTTATAGTCGCTGAAATATGCAAGCTGGAAATTAAGACCCTTGAAGCCTGCTTTGATTGTTTTTTCTCTGAAACGCTTGACTCCTTCTCTGCATTTTTCAACTGAATTAAAGCTTTCGACAAAATTCTGAAGGTCAAAAATCATGTAAACAGGGCATCCGTCAATGCAATAATAATTTTTTTTGCTGAAATATTTTTCGATTGTTCTGTCGCAGATTTCATCAAAAATCTTTTCTGTTACGGAACCCTTCCAGATAACATTATCAAGATGTGAATTTCTTATATCCCAAAGGTGAGTTGCATCATGGTTTGCCCACATAAGATAGAATTTCATTTTAGTGTTGTTAGGTGCTTTGAGAAAACCGTCATTAAGGCAGTTTTCGAGGAAGGGTCTGTTGTCAAACCAATACCAGTCATATATAAATGTATTTACACCGTGACGGATTGCCGCATTTATCTGCATCTCCATAACATCGGGGTCTGCTTCGTTGACATAACCCCACAAAGGTTTTCTCGGCCATCTGCAACCCTCATAGCCTTTGTTTGTCATTCTTTTAACTGATTCCCATTCGCCGTATCCCTCCGGCCAGAAAATTCTGCTTCTTATTTCATCACCCGTGTAAGAGGGCCAGATTATTGCCGCTATATCGTATTCAGACATTTTTATCCGCTCCTTGAATTTTTTAACATTATATCATAAAGATTTTTCCAAAACAAGATTGATAATAATTTTTAGTGTGATATAATCATTATATTAAAGTTGAATTGATGTGATTTAATGAAGCATATTGCGATTATAACTCAAAAACCCGAATTAAGCGGAAAAAACAGCATTCCCGATGGTGCAATTGCAGGCAACGGAGATTTGGCGGTCATTCTCGGAAATTCCGAAAACGGAATGAGAATTTATATAGCCAAATGCGATTTATGGATGATTGATGAAATGCACTCAGTCGGAGGAATAAGACCGCTCGGAAGCATTGATATAGATATTCCCTGCTATGATGATTACTATGTTGAGCAGGATGCCGATGAAGCCTGCATCAGATGCAGATTTAAAGAAACGGAATTCAGAATTGTCGTTTTCAAATCCGAAAATACAATTCTTATCGAAGGTAACGGAATAAATCCCGTTCTGAAATGCGTTGAAGGCGATTATGACGGAGAAGCGGGAAGGTCAACTCATAATTCTGTTGAATATATCTTCCGCAAATTGGGCAAAAAAGAAAAATTCCCCAAAACAGAAGCATATGCGGCATTCAAAAAAGCTTCGGAGGAAAAATATCTTATAACCGTTTCAACAAATCATGATACTGAAAATCCGCTTGAGGATGCGGTTGAAAGAATAAAATCGGCGGATATTGATAAACTCCAAAAGCTTCATTCGAAGGAGTGGCGGAAATTCTGGTCAAAGTCCTCGGTTAAGCTTTCCGAGGAAGCTCTTGAAAACGGATGGTATCAGTCGCTCTATCTTCTTGCAGTCTGCACCGGCAATAAGCGTTTTGCTCCGGGCTTATTCGGTAATTTTATCACCATAGAAAGACCTAACTGGAAAAGCGATTATCACCTTAATTATAACTATCAGGCACCTTTCTATTCGGCTTGCAGTTCAAATCATGTTGAGCTGACTGATTGTTACCATACTCCGCTTGAAGAATTTGTTGAAACAGGGGAGAAATATGCAAAGGTTTTCGGATGCCGAGGAATAATTTTTCCTGTCGGAATTCAGCCACTCGGTTTTATTTCGGAATATCAGTCAAAGGCATATAATCCTTTTCTTCGTCTTTTTCTCGGGCAGAAAAGCAATGCACTCCATCCTGCGGATATAATGATTTTCAGATGGAAATCAACAAGAGATATTGAATATGCCCGTAATCATGCTTATTCATATCTGAAAAAGTGTCTTGAATTCTATGAGGATTTCGGATACTATGAAAATGGAATATTCAATGTCGAAAAGGATTCAGCTCATGAAGTGCCGATGTACAGAAATGATTATTCTGATTTCAAATATCGTAAGGTTATAAATGATAAAAATAATGTTGTCACTCTCGGTCTTTTGCGTTTGGGATTGGAATCGGCAATTGACATGGCGAAGGCTCTTGAAATTGACGAGGATAAACAGAAGGAATGGCAGAAGCTTCTTGATGACCTTGCTCCGTTCCCGACCTGTGTAAGAAAATTCAAAAGAGTTTTCAGATATACGGAAAAGGGTCAGAGGTGGCATCCCGATAATACAGTCGGTCTTCAGCATATCTATCCGTGCGGCTGTGTTGACCTGAATTCCGATAAGAAAATGATTGAAATTGCAAAAAATTCAATCAATTCAACCTACAGATGGGAAGACGATAACGGAACAAATTCGCTTTTTCCTGCCGCAATAAGAGTTGGCTTTCCTGCCGAATTCATAATAGAAAAGCTTAAGCTTAACATTGATAAATTTCTTCTTCCGAATATGCTTTTCAAACGGTTCGGCGGATGCCTCGAAAATTGCTCGCTTATTCCGAATGTAATCAATGAAATGGCGTTGCAGAGCAATCACGGAGTTCTCAGATTTTTCCCTGTTTGGGATAAATCAATAGACTGTGAATATAATAATCTTCGAGCGGAAGGTGCTTTCCTTGTGTCTTCTTCAATTAAAAACGGTAAAATAGGTAAAATTACGGTATATTCCGAAAAGGGAAGCAACCTGACATACATTAATCCGTTTACTGGAAAGAAAATTTCCGTTCAGACTTCCGCCGGCGAAACGGTTGGAATTGCAGAATAAATAATAAAATCAGAACAGCAAAATGTTCCGAAATATATATGAAAGAGGTAATTTACTATGAAAACTTATAAGTGCAAGGTTTGCGGCTATGTATTCACAGTTGCAGACGGCGAAGAACCTGTTTGCCCTAAGTGCAAGCAAAAAGGGGATAAGCTTGAAGAAATCAAGGCTAATCCATATGCAGGAACACAGACTGAAAAGAATCTTGAAGCTGCTTTCGCAGGCGAATCGCAGGCAAGAAATAAGTATACTTACTTTGCTTCAAAGGCAAAGAAGGAAGGCTATGAGCAGATTGCCGCTCTTTTTCTCAAGACTGCCGATAACGAAAAGGAACACGCAAAGATGTGGTTCAAGGAGCTTAACGGAATAGGAAATACCGCTGAAAACCTTTCCGCAGCCGCTGACGGCGAAAACTATGAATGGACCGATATGTATGAAGGCTTTGCCGTAACCGCAGAAGCAGAAGGCTTTGTTGAGCTTGCCGCTAAATTCCGTGCAGTAGGTGCCATTGAAAAGCATCATGAAGAAAGATACCGTGCACTTCTCAAGAATGTTGAAATGCAGGAGGTCTTCGCAAAGAGCGAAATCAAGGTCTGGGAATGCCGCAACTGCGGTCATATCGTAGTCGGAGCAAAAGCTCCGGAGGTATGCCCCGTATGTGCTCATCCGCAGGCATATTTTGAAATTCACGCAGAGAATTATTAATTTAATCAAACCCAATATTTGTTTTTCGGATAATGGGTTTATAGTGATGAAAAAGGTTCTGAAACTTTTGCGTTTCAGAACCTTTTTTCATAATGTAAATTCAAGCGTTATCAGCTTTTTAGAGGAGAGTTTAAATTCAATTTCATTTCCGCTTCCGATTTTTTCAATTCTGTTTTCTTCAAAATCGGTCATATATATTTGGCTGAATTCAACACCGGGAATATTCAGCTTCAGCCTTCCGGTTGAATTATCATTTCCTCTGTTGAGAATTCTGATTATAAGATTATCATTCTTTGAAGCCTTTTTAAAAGTCGTAACAGTCAGATTTCTTCCGGAAAGCTCAATTGCTCTGAATGAATCAGAAATAACCGAATTATGCTTTTTATAGTCCGGCATAACACTTTCTTCAGGTGTTCTGTTTGCAAGTGCAAGGGGCTTTCTGATAAACGCAGAAACCTCTTTGTGAAGAGCTTCGGAATCAGTAAACGGAATAAGAGAAATGGAATGGTTTATTTCGCAGATATTCTGTGCTTCCTCCATGAAGTAAGACGGCGTTGTTTCGAAGGTGTCATTGTCAATAACTTCAATTGAACGAAGGAGCGTTATTGCAAGAGAATGTGAAGCATCATCTGTGCATTCATATTCATAAATTCCTCTTGTGGCAACGGAAAGACCCTTTTTGCCGTCTTTGATTCCGCAGTATGAAAGCATGGGATGGGTCATATACGGCATTTCAAAAAGATTTTTTTCTTCTTCAACCTTTATAGCTCTTTCAACCTCGTCAAATGCCTGGTCGGAAAAGCTTATTTCCGAGTCAATGTTTGTCGGAAATATAGCTCTTAATCTGTGATTTCTGCTCTTATTGTTGATTTTTATGTCAATGTTGATTGCTTCAGAATTTTCTTCAAGAGCAATAACATAAGAAATTTCAAGCTTTTCCGTTTCAGAGGTTCTTGATTTTCTGTCTTTCTCAATGCCTTTCGGAATAAGCATTGTGAGCTTAACTTCAAATGCACCGCCGAGAGCATTATCATAAAGGATATTTATATCTGCACTGCAGCCTGCCGAGGAGAATCTTCTCATGTCATTCTGCGGCTCAACATGGATATAGCAATGAGCAGCTTCACCGTCATCGGTAAAGAGCAACTGATTTTTATATTCCGTGTCGGTTCTCTTATCATAGAGATTGAATGAACCGTTATTATTGAATGTAATTCTGAAATTTTTGTTTTCGAGAATTCCCTGTGCATCAGCGAAATAATAATGCTGTCTGTTTGTCGGCAAATCTGCATTTTCGGCTTTGTTTATTTTTAATCTTGTTGCACCGAATGCAGGAACAGCAGGAGCATCAATTATTGCTTCGTAGTGAACAACCTCGCCCCATGTCGGATGGCCGAGCCTCGGATTATATCTGACATCGCCGTTTTTCTGCGATGATATAATGCACATTCTTGTTTCATTTCCCTCTGAATCGGAGAGCGTGAATTTTTCTCCGCCAAAGCCAACGGGAACATCAAATGACACTTTAACAGAGCCTTGAATATTTTTCTCGCTCAGATTGAAAATCCAGATTGAAGGCTCTTCAACAGAACAGCTCATAATCTTTCTTAATGAATCCTCGCAAATCTGTTCGCCGATTGAAAGTGATGCACCGTATCTTGCCATAACCTGTTCGAAAACTTCATCAACCGAACAGCATCCGAGAGAATCATGAGCATGATTTTCAAGAACATATTTCCATTCTCTTTCGATTGCCCATTCGGGATATTTGAAGCCAAGAAGAGAAGCGAATTCGGTTAACGGCTCCGATTTACCGACAAGCATTTTTTCTGTTTCAAAATGTCTTCTCTTCTGTCTCGGATGAAGTGCATTTGTTGACTCAAGAACAGGCTCATATGTGTAGAGAAGCTCTCCACTGTGTTCGGGAGGAACGATATTTCTTTCATTGAGGTCATCAATAACAGCGTTTGCATATTCCTCCGGAGTGCTTTGCTTAACCTCAAGCTCTGGGAATAATTCTTCAATTCTTCTGCATATTTCAAGAACATCAGCCTGTGCCCATGAATGGTCAATGCCGTTGAGCCATACCATATTTTTGCTGTCAGAAACCTTCATGCGAAGCTCTCTTATTCTCTCAACATGAGTTTTAAGACCTTCTCGGTGATGATTTATCCCGTCAATTACTTCATCAAAATCTTCGGTTGAATCAGGCAGGGAGGTTGCTTCTCCGTAGCCCTCGTTTGAATTAAAAAAGTTTGCCGTTGTTCCGTCAGCACCATGCCATCTGAAAAGGCTTCTGCAATTTTTCGGAACACCTCTCCACGCCATAACTCCGTTTATTCCGAAGCCGGCAAGAATTTGAGGAAGCTGTGAGGTGTGGCCGAATTCATCAATTTCATAAGAAAATCTCATTGCATTTCCGAGCTTTTCGGATTCCTTGATTCCCTTCTGAAGATTGCGGATAAGTGCTTCTCCGCCGACAATATTTTCAAGCGGCTGTGTGTACCACGGACCGATAAGCAGTCTTCCGTCCGAAACAAGAGCTTTTATTCTGCCGTAGTTTTCGGGCTTTGACGCAATATAATCCTCCACAAGTGCATACTGACCGTCGGTAACAAAACGATAATCCCTGTGTTCTTCCATAATGTCGAGAAGTCTGTCCATAAGCTCAACAAGGCGGACAAGATATTTTTCGTGAGATTGATACCATTCTCTGTCCCAATGTGTGTTAGAGATTACATGATAAATTTCGTTTTTCAATTGTAAGTCACTCCGTTATTTAAAAAATTCGTTTTCTTTAAGACTCTTTGAAAAGGCTAAAAGGAAAGGTGCTGAAACAAAAGCCGCAATTGTGTATGCAATAGGTTGAGCAAGCTCAATTCCTTTAAGCTGAAATAGGTTATTCATAATAACAATCAACGGAATGTAAAACAGTCCGTTCTGCGAGCAGGCAAGGAACAATGCTCTTCCTGTTTTGCCGACACTCTGGAAGGTCATGTTTGCAACCATTATTGTCGGCAAAAGAATCATGGCAACGCAAAGGTATCTCAGAGCGGCAGTGCCGATTTCGTTGATTTCGGTTTCGGGTCTGAAAAGAGAAATGATTTTCGGCGCGAAAGCAAACATCAATGCCGAAAGAGAACCGACAACGCCTGTGCCGAATTTCCATGTGAACCACATACTCTTTCTGACTCTGCCGTATTCTTTTGCTCCGTAGTTGAATGAAGAAACAGGCTGATAACCTTGACCAATTCCTACGCCTATGCTGAAAATTGCCATTGAGCATTTCGAAACAATACTCATTGCGGCAATGCATGCATCTCCGTAAGGAACTATTGTCCTGTTCAGAACCATTGTTGAAAGCGAATTGAGCGATTGCCTTGCAAAGCTCGGAGCACCTGTTGAAACAATCAGCCATATTATTTTCGGATTGAGAGAAGCATATCTGATTGATATTCTGCTCTGCGTTTTCTTCATGATGAAAACGGAAAGAAGAATTGCCATGCTGATATATTGAGAAACTGCGGTTGCAATTCCTGCTCCTGCAATGCCCATATCAAAAACGAAAATCAAAATCGGGTCAAGAATCATATTCAGAATTCCGCCCGAGGTCAGACCAATCATTGCAAGCTTCGCCATTCCCTCATAACGAAGAATGTTATTCATAACACATGAGGTGACAAAAGCAGGGGATGCAAAAAGAATATATTTTCCGTATATTTTTGAATACGGAAGAATTGTTTCCGTGCTTCCGATAAATCTCATGAAGGGTGTCAGAAAAATAAGACCGAAAACGGAAATCATTATTCCGACAACCAATGCAGAAAAGAATGCGGTTGAGCAATATTTTTTTGCTGATTCAATGTCCTTCTGCCCGAGCAGACGGCTGATTATGCTTCCTGCACCGTGGCCGAAGGTGAATCCGCAAGCCTGAATAATTCCCATCAGAGTGAAAACTATTCCCGTTGCTCCGCTTGCAGGTATGCTTATTTTTGAAACAAAATATGTATCTGCCGCATTATAAATCATTGTTACCATCATGCTGATAACGGTCGGCACGGCAAGCGAAGAAATCAGCCTTGCAACAGGAGTTTTTGTCATTTTTTCATACTGCAATTCAGCTGAAAGACCTGAATTTTTCAATTTTATCATCTCGTTCTGTAAATTTAATTAATTATAACATAGAATTAACAAATATTCCACATTTTATTGATATTCTTTTTGATAACGTTATAATTGTTTCGGAGGATATTTAATGAGCAGATTTCTTGAAGGTTTATCAGCATATTTAAAAGAAATAAAAATGCCGATAATAAGAATTTCAGAATATAAGGACGGAAGAATTGAAACGGTTGAATTTGAAGAAACCAATTTCTGCCGAAATGTTTATTCGGTTGCAAAAACCTTTGCAATGACGGCAATCGGAATTTTATATGATAAAGGTCTTGTTAAGGTCGATGAAAAAATCTGCGAAATTCTTTCAGACGAAATTCCCGAAAACGGAATGGATGAAAGATGGAAAAACGCAACTATTGAAAATGCACTGACCCATAAGCTCGGTTTGCCGGAAGGCTTTCTTGATATTGACTGCAATAAATCATCGGATTTTACAGATAATTATCTTGATTATCTGTTCAGATACCCGCTTGAATGTGCTCCGGGTGAGGTTTATTGTTACTCTGACGGAGCGTTTTATCTGATTTCCTGTATCGTTGAAAAAATAACGGGAATCTGCCTTGATACATTTCTTTGGAAGGAGCTTTTTCTTAAGCTTGATTTTCAGGAAGCTGCATGGAGCCATTGCCCGAAAGGTCATGCAATGGGGGGAACGGGTCTTTACATTCATTCCTCTGATATGGTAAAGCTCGGAGCGGTTTATCTTAACAATGGTATTTATAATGGAAAAAGAATTCTTTCGGAGGAATGGTGCAGACTTGCCGTAGAAAAGGGATTTGCTCTTGACTGGGATGATGAAGAGCATATTCTTTATCAGAAGGGCGGTATGCACGGTCAGAGCCTTATGGTTATTCCCTCAAGCGGAAGAGCTGTTGCAATGCAGTCCTTTGGCGGAGATACAGGCATAGTCAAGGATTTTGCAAGAAAATATAAGGACTGAGCTTTGTTTTCTTTTTTGTTTAAGGAGCTTTAAAATGAAACCTGATAAAAGAATATTGATAAAATTTTTGCCGGTAGTGATGTTTTTTGTTGCGATAGGAGTAGTTATGTTTTTTGTTAAATTCAATCACAAACCTATTGACCCCGATAAGCTTCCGAAATATGATTCCCCGATTTCGGCTTTCAGCATAGAATCATCGGGAGATATTAACGGCGGATATTCAAAAATAGCCGTAATCAGAAACGATGAGAATGCAGTTATAACATCCGTTCTTTGCGAAAAAAGCGGTAATCCAGAAAAGATACAGAGCTATATTGCTTCATCGGAATTGCTTAACAAGCTTGAAGAAATGTTTTATCAGAACGGAATGATTGAATGGGATAAGAATGAAAACAGAAAATATTCTTCATCCGATTCTGTCGGTTATAATCTTGTTTTTACCTTCGGAAAAGACGAAACATCATTCAGCTCTTCAAAAATCCCGAGCAGAAACAGCTCTCTTTCGGAATTGTTTTCGCTCATTGAGTCTTATGAAAAGAACGACAATACAGGCGTTATTATCAAGGATGTTTTCAACGAAGACGGTCTGAACATCTATAATCTTAATAATGGCTATCTCGATGCGGAAATAGCCAATAACGATTCAACGGATAGAAGCTTTTCAACTTCATTTGAGTTGTTCAGAAATGTTGATGATGAATGGGTTTTGCTTGAAGCTGTTTCTCCCTCTGAAATTTCGGAATTTGCTGTTCCTGCAAGCTCGTCTGTTTCGGTTCAGTTTGACCTTAATGCTTTCGGAAAGCTCGAATCAGGCGATTATAAGCTTGTTTGCGGAAACGCAAATGCAGAGTTTTCAATTGAATAATTGCAAAAATGGGGCTGTCACATCTAAATGCGACAGCCCCTGCTATTTTTATGCCTGTTTTTATTCAAGCTCAAATGCACCGGTATACAGCTGATAATATGTTCCTTTTTCTTCAATAAGCTTCTGATGGCTTCCTTTTTCGATTATTCTGCCGTGGTCAAGAACCATAATTATATCGGAATTCATAACCGTTGAAAGTCTGTGAGCGATAACAAAAACCGTTCTTCCTTCCATCAGCTTATCCATGCCACGCTGAACGATAGCTTCTGTTCTTGTGTCAATTGAAGATGTTGCTTCGTCAAGAATCATAACAGGAGGGTCTGCAACAGCCGCTCTTGCAATCGCAATGAGCTGACGCTGACCCTGCGAAAGATTTGAACCGTTGTTGGTAAGCTCCGTGTTGTATCCGTTGGGAAGTCTTGTTATGAAGTCATCAGCTCCTGCAAGCTCTGCGGCCTTCATGCATTCAATATCGGTTGCATCGAGTCTGCCGTAACGGATGTTGTCAATAACCGTTCCCGTGAAAAGGTTGGTATCCTGAAGAACTATACCGAGGGAACGCCTTAAATCTGATTTTCTGATTTTGTTGATATTGATTCCGTCATAACGGATTTTTCCGTCTTCAATGTCATAAAATCTGTTAATCAGATTGGTGATTGTTGTTTTTCCTGCACCTGTTGCACCGACAAAAGCAACCTTCTGACCGGGTTCTGCGTAAACAGAAACATCATAAAGAATCTGTTTATCCGCCTTATATGAGAAGTCAACATTAACCATTCTGACATCGCCACGAAGGGGAGTATAGGTTGTTGTTCCGTCACCGTGAGGATGCTTCCATGCCCATTTTCCCGTTCTCTTATCGGTTTCTTTAACATTTCCGTTTTCATCAATTTCGGCATTGACGAGCGTAACATAACCGTCATCAGATTCGGGTTCTTCATCCATGAGAGAGAAAATTCTGCTTCCGCCTGCCGCAGCCATAACGATAAGATTTATCTGCTGTGAAAGCTGATTAACATTGCCTGTGAACTGCTTTACCATATTGAGAAACGGAACAAGAACGCTGATTTCAAGAGTTGCGTATCCCATAAAGCTTAGATTTTTAACTTTGAGAATGATGAAAAGTCCGCCGATCATTGCCATAATAACATAAAGAACGTTGCCGATATTCTGAATAATCGGTCCGAGAACATTTGCATAGGCGTGTGCTTTTCTGCAATCGTTGCAGAGAGCTTCGTTGACATTGTCAAATTCATCCATGCATTCTTTTTCGTGGCAGAAAACCTTGATAACCTTCTGACCGTTCATCATTTCCTGAACAAAGCCTTCTGCTTTGCCCATGGAAATCTGATTTTTAACAAAATATTTTGCCGAGCCGCCGCCGACCTTCTTTGAAACAAGAAGCATGAAGAAGACGCCGACAAGAACGATAACGGTGAGCCAAACGCTGAAATAAAGCATAATTGCGAGAACCGCAAGAACGATAGTCAGCGAATTGATAAGAGCGGGGATTGACTGGGAAATAAGCTCTCTGATGGCATCAATATCATTTGTGTAATGGCTCATTATGTCGCCGTGCTTGTTTGTGTCAAAATATTTAATCGGCAGATTCTGCATACTGTCAAACATCTTGCAACGAAGCTTTGAGAGGTAACCCTGTGTTATAACTGCCATCAGTCTTGTGTAGATAAAGACCGATAAAATCGAAAGAACATAGAGAACGCAAAGAATAAGAAGCATCGGAACTATTTCCGCCTTTGCGGCAATCCAGTCACGGGTTTCAACCCATTTTTCGATAACGGCAATAACCTTCTGGATGAAAAGAGCAGGGATTGAAGCAGTTACTGCGGAGAAAATAATGCAGACAATTGTGGCAGGGAACATAACGGGATAAAACTCAAACAGAAGTTTTATGATTCTTTTGAGTGCTTTTGCGTCAAACGCAGGTTTTTTTTCATTCATCGGAATCACCTCCGTTTGTCTGCTGTGCATAAACCTCCTGATAAATTCCGCAGGATGCAAGAAGGTCATCGTGCTTGCCGGTTGCAACAATCTTTCCGTTATCCATAACAATAATCAGATCGGCATCCTGAATTGATGCAATTCTCTGTGCAATAATAAGCTTTGTTGTTTCCGGAATGAATTTTCTGAAGCCTTCTCTGATTTTTGCATCGGTTTTCATATCAACTGCACTTGTTGAATCGTCAAGAATAAGAATTTTCGGCTTTTTGAGCAACGCTCTTGCAATGCAGATTCTCTGCTTCTGACCGCCTGAAACATTTGAGCCGCCCTGCTCAATAAAGGTGTCATATTTATCAGGGAAAGCCTGAATGAAATCATCAGCCTGTGCAAGCTTGCAGGCTTCAATCAGCTCTTCGTCAGTTGCATCTTCATTACCCCAACGCAGATTTTCTTTAATCGTTCCCGAGAAAAGAAGATTTTTCTGAAGAACCATTGCAACCGAGCTTCTGAGTGATTCAATATCATAATCTTTTACATCAACTCCGCCGACTTTGACAACGCCTTCCGTTGTGTCATAAAGTCTCGGAATGAGCTGAACCATTGATGATTTGCTTGAACCCGTTCCGCCGAGAATGCCGACTGTCATTCCGGATTCAATATGAAGGTCGATGTTGAGCAGTGCACTGAGCTTTGCGTGCTTGAAATATTTGAAGCTAACACCGTCAAAATCAATTGAACCGTCTTTGATTTCATAAATCGGATTTTCGGGATTGGTGAGTGCAGGCTCTTCGGAAAGAACCTCGCAGATTCTTTTTGCCGATTCGGCAGAAAGAGTAAGCATAACATAAATCATCGAAAGCATCATCAATGACATGAGCACCTGAAAACCGTAGGTGAGCATAGCCGAAAGCTGACCGACATCAATGTTTGCACCGTCACCCGTGATAATCATTTTTGAGCCGACATAAAGAATGAAAACAAGGTTGAAGTTGACGCAGAACTGCATAATAGGTCTGTTGAGAGCAACAATCTTTTCAGCCTTTGTGAAGTCAACGCAGATGTTGTCGGAGGCATCCCTGAACTTTTTCTTTTCGTAGTTTTCTCTTGAGAAGCCCTTGACAACTCTCATTGCTCTGACATTTTCTTCAATGGATTCATTGAGCTTATCGTATTTTCTGAAAACGCTTCTGAATGCAGGCATTGCTTTTTTTGCAATCATAATGAGTCCGAAGGTCAGAACGGGGATGATAACAACGAAGGTTGCGGCGAGCTTACCGCCCATAATGAATGCCATAACAACCGAGAAAATGAGCATGAGCGGACTTCTGATGGCAATTCGGATAAGCATCATGAAGGACATCTGAACATTGTTGACATCGGTAGTCATTCTTGTGACAAGGGATGCGGAAGAAAATTTATCAATATTCTGAAATGTGAATCCCTGAATTTTTCCGAAAATATCCTTCCTTAAGTTTTTTGCAAAACCGGCGGAAGCGTTTGCACAGGTAAAGCCTGCAAATCCGCCGCACATAAGGGAAAGGCAAGCCATAACGATAAGAATTATTCCCGTTCGGATTATGTAATTCATATCAATGCCATCCTTGATTCTGTTAACAAGCTCGGCGGTGATATATGGAATAATTGTTTCAATTACCGCTTCACCGATTATCAGCAACAAGGTGATTATGGCAGGCTTTTTGTATTCTCTTACGCTTTTTGAAAGCCTTTTAATCATATCTATTTCCTTTCTTTAAATTATTAACTTTTATATTTTATACCAAATAATTTATATGTCAATAGTATTGCATAAAAGAATTAACAGATTTCTTCATTTTGGCATAAAATGTCAAAGAGGATAACCTCAAATTCAACGAAAGGAATGATTATTCTGCAAGATTACAGATATAATCAGAGGCGAACAGTGCCGGAGCAGAAGAAACAGAATAACGCAATTCTTCCGCCGGATTCGGTTCCTGCAATGCTTTATGTGCCGTGGCAGACAGATACAAATTGCTATGACGAAATGAAAGCTCTCGAAAGCGGAACCCTTTTTCCGTCACTCGATAAGCCTTTTCTTGGGAAGAGATGCAGATGAATATGAATAACAGAAACAACGCATTGAAGAACCTGAGTGCACAGGAATTTGTTTTGTGGGAAATGCACCTGTATCTTGACACTCACCCGGATGACCTGAGGATGGTTGAAAAATATAACAAATGCAGAATGAAATATTCGGTTATGAAAAATGATTTTGAAGATAAATATTATTATCTCTCGCCGGAGACTGCCGAAGGCGTTGAATGGCTCAAGGGACCGTGGCCCTGGGAGAACGAGGAGTGTGGCTGCTGATGTTTAGTTATGAAAAGAAATTACAGTATCCCGTAAGAATAAAAAATCCAAATCCCGTTTACGCAAAAATTATTATTTCTCAATATGGCGGTCCGGATGGCGAGCTCGGAGCTTCGCTGAGATATTTAAGCCAGAGATTTTCGATGCCGTATAACGAGCTTAAGGGTCTTTTGACTGACATCGGAACGGAAGAGCTGGGTCACCTTGAAATGATTGGAGCGATTGTTTATCAGCTGACAAGAAATCTCACAGAAGACGAAATAAAGAAGTCGGGCTTTGACGCTTATTTTGTTGACCATACAACGGGTGTTTATCCTTCCGCCGCTTCGGGCGTTCCGTTTACTGCGGCATATCTTCAGAGCAAGGGCGATGTTATAACCGACCTTACCGAAAACCTTGCCGCTGAACAGAAAGCAAGAACAACCTACGATAATATTCTTCGCCTTGTTGATGACCCCGATGTCAGAGAGCCTATAAAATTCCTGCGTGAAAGAGAAATAGTTCATTTTCAGCGTTTCGGCGAGGGCTTACGCCTTGCAACCGACAGACTTGATTCTCAGAATTTTTACGCTTTCAATCCGGCATTTGATATTAAATGTAATAAATAAAGTAACCGCAATAATATCCCCGCTTAACAGGTGGGGATATTATTCTGATTTGACACAAAAAATTTTTTTGTTAAGTATTGAATTTTTCGTTTTTTTGAGTATAATATACATTCGTTTACATGGTTATCTTTATTTTGAAGGGAGATGATCGGCACAATGAGTAGAAAGAAAAGAACAAGAAGTATTATTATTTTCTCCGTTATCGGGGCAATGCTTCTTGCCGGAATAATTCTGACTGACGGAATGTATCAAAAGGAAGAAACAATTCAGGAGATAATGCTTGATGCTGTTCTTCATGAATCGGCGAAGATTAACCTTTTCGGCGTTGTCGAGGTAAATCCGGGACTTGTTTCCGCATTCTGCGTAACGGCAATTCTTTTTGTTTTTGCGTTGATTGTAAGAATTTTTGTTATTCCGAAATTCACAATCATACCGGGCAGATTTCAGCTTCTTCTTGAACAGGGTGTCGGTTTATTTGACGGACTTGCAAGGTCAAACAGTCCTCACAGGAACGGGTTTCTCGGAGCATATGTTTTCACAGCCGGAGCATATATATTTATGAGCACGATGTTTGAAATGCTCGGTTTTCAGGCAGTAACAACAGAAGGAGCATCGGTCACTCTTCCTGCTCCGCTTTCGGATATAAACGGAGCAATAGGTCTCGGCGTTTTGTCCTACACGATAATTCTTTCGGGCGGCATAGTCGGAAACGGCTTCAAGGGACTGGGAAACACCCTCAAGGATTTTTCCCTGCCGATTTCAATGAGCTTCCGTCTTTTCGGTGCCTTGCTCAGCGGTGCACTTGTTACGGAGCTTGTATATTATTATTTATCCTTAAGCTTTGTTCTTCCGGTTTTTGTCGGAGTAATGTTCACTCTTCTTCATGCACTTATTCAGGCTTATGTTTTGACGATGCTCACAGCTCTTTTCTACGGCGAAGTGTCGGAACCGTCAAAAAAGAAAAATTAAAAATTTTCGGAGGTATTCAAAATGAAAAATACAGTTAAAATTTTATTAGCAGTTCTTATTATGTCACTTGTTGTCTTTTCGGTAGCCGCTCCTGCGTTTGCCGACGAAGCAGCTTCCGCCGAAGCAACAGCCGCAGAACAAACTGATGATGCGGTTGAGGTTGCGAAGGAAAAGACAATATCAACCAAAGCCATTGCCGCAGGAATCTGCATTGCCGTTGTTGCGGCGGCCGGTGCAATCGGAATGGCGATAGCTATTTCAAAATCATCAGACGGTATTGCCCGCCAGCCTGAAGCCGCAGGCAATATCAGAACAAGCCTTATGCTCGGTCTTGTCTTCATTGAAACGGCTATAATTTATGCACTTATTGTTGCGATTCTAATTATCTTTGTATTATAAACCGGAAGGATTGATTTAAGTGAATTTACCGCTTAACATAGATTTTCAGCAGGTTCTGCTTCACATTTTCAATTCTTTTCTTCTGTTTGTAATTCTTTATTTTCTTCTTTACAAGCCCGTAAAATCATTTATTGATAAAAGAGAAGATTTTTATAAAGAAATGGACGATAAGGCAAATGAAAAGCTTTCTGATGCGGACAGGCTTCTGAAAGAATATAACGAAAAGCTTTCTTCGGTCGATAAAGAGATAGAATTAAAAAAGGCTGAGGCGAATAAAATTCTTGAAGCAGAAAATTCTGCAAGAATAGAAAAGGCAAGGGAGCAGGCTGACGGCATTGTTGCCAAGGCAGTAGCTCAGGCAAAAATCGAAAGAGATTCGATTTTTTCACAGGCGAATTCCGAAATTACGGATATGGTTTCGTCTGCCGCAGAAAAAATAGTTTTCTCCGACACCTCGGAGGCTTTCGATAAATTCCTTGATAACGCCGAAGGAAGTGGCAAGGATGAATAATAAAATTGCCGTTCTTTTTTCGGATGTTGCTCCGAACAGCGTTCAGGAAAAAAGATTTATCGAATTCTTCCGTGAAAAGTATCATGCTGATTATAAGCTGATATGGAAGCATGATGCCTCAATCAAAAAAGGCTTCAGGCTTGAAATTGAATCTGATGTTTTTGACTGGAGCGGCGAAGGGATGCTTCGTCAGCTTAATTCTGCAATAAAATCAGTTTCATCAAAAGAAAATGTTATTCCTCTTCTGAAGGATAAGCTTGAGAAATTTGTTCCCGAAGCAGTTGCCGAAGAAATAGGAAGAGTTTTATCTGTCGGTGACGGCATTGCCTATGTTGACGGGCTTGAAAATGCAACCTTCGGAGAAATTCTTATTTTTGAATCTGGCGTTCGTGGAATGGTTCAGGAGCTTCGTGAAAATGAAGTCGGCTGTATTCTTTTTGACGAAGATGAGTCCGTTTCCGAAGGTAGTCTTGTCAGAAGGACAGGCAAAACGGCAGGCATTCCCGTTGGTGAAGGCTTTATCGGCAGGGTAGTTGATTCTCTCGGAAAGCCGATTGACGGAGCAGGTGAAATCAAGGAAGCTGACTATTATCCGATTGAAGGTCCTGCCCCCGGAATTGTTGACAGAAAGCCTGTTGACAGCCCAATTCAGACGGGACTTCTTGTGATTGATTCCATGTTTCCTGTTGGTAAGGGTCAGCGTGAGCTTATTATCGGAGACCGTCAGACCGGAAAAACCGCAATTGCGGTTGATGCGATAATCAATCAGAAGGGCAAGGATGTTATCTGCATCTATGTTGCAATCGGTCAGAAATCAAGCTCGGTTGCTTCTCTTGTTACAAAGCTCAGAAAATTCGGAGCAATGGATTATACGATTGTTGTCAATGCTTCTGCTTCCGACTCTGCTCCTCTTCAATATATTGCTCCTTATTCGGGATGCTCTCTCGGAGAATATTTCATGAATAAGGGCAAGGATGTTCTTATCGTTTATGATGATTTATCAAAGCACGCCGCCGCATACAGAACCCTAAGCCTTCTTCTTGAAAGGTCACCCGGCAGAGAAGCTTATCCCGGAGATGTTTTCTACCTTCATTCAAGGCTTCTTGAACGCTCTGCAAATCTCAGCGATGAAAAGGGCGGTGGAAGCATGACCGCTCTTCCGATTGTTGAAACACAATCGGGCGATGTTTCTGCATATATCCCCACAAATATTATTTCCATAACAGACGGTCAGATTTTTCTTGAAAGCGAGCTTTTCTTTGACGGTCAGAGACCTGCGGTCAATGTCGGTCTTTCCGTTTCCCGTGTCGGCGGAGCTGCACAGACAAAGGCGATGAAAAAGGCTTCGGGAACGATAAAGCTTGACCTTTCGCAATATAAGGAAATGGAAGTTTTCACTCAGTTTTCAAGTGACCTTGATGATGCAACACTTGAGCAGCTGAAATACGGTCAGGTTCTGACATATATGCTCCGTCAGCCGCAGTATAAACCGATGCCCGTTCACAGGCAGGTTATTACATTGATTGCCGTTCTTTCAAAGGTTTTCAATGATGTTCCGCTTGACAGGCTGAACGGCAGAATAAATGAAATGAATGAATGGTTTGAAGCTAATCATTCCGATATAACAGATAGAATCGAACAGAGCGGAATTCTTTCGGATGAAGATAAAAAATCAATCGTTTCGCTTGCAAAGGATTTCATAACGCTTCGATGAAATGATGTGACAGCATGGCAAATCTTAAAGAAATTAAAAACAGAATAAATTCGGTTAAGGATACGCAGAAGATTACCAACGCCATGTATCTTATAGCTTCGGCAAAAATGCGAAAGGCAAAGCAGAATCTTGATTCAACAAAGCCTTATTTCGATTCCGTAAAGAAAGAAATAAAGCGTGTTTTCAGAACTGCTCCCGATATTGAAAGTCCGTATTTTTATCCTATGAACGGCGATCATGTTCTGCCCGGTGCATATGCTTATCTGATAATAACTGCCGATAAGGGTCTTGCAGGTGCATATAATCATAATGTAATCAAAGAAGCTGAAAGGCTTATTGAAAATCCCGACAGAGATAAAATTTATGTGGTCGGCGAATTCGGAAGACATTATTTTGAATCCCGAAGCATTAAGATTGAAAAAAGCTTCCTTTATTCTGCACAGAATCCGACCATGCACAATGCAAGAAAAATCAGCTCAACTCTTCTTGAAGCTTTTCTTTCCGGCGAATTCAGAAAGCTTTTTGTAATCTACACCGATTACGGAAACGGAATTAACACCAAGGTTGAGGCTTCGAGGCTTCTTCCGTTTCATAGAGACAGCTTTGTTAAGAATGATGAAGAAAAATTTGAGGACTTTGAATTTTATCCGAATGAACTGAAGGTTCTCGAAAATGTTATGCCGAGCTATATCACCGGATTTATTTATTCCGCTCTTGTTGAAAGCTTCTGCTGTGAACAGAGTGCAAGAATGAATGCGATGGATTCGGCGAATGACAACGCTCAGGCGTTAATTGATGAGCTTTTAAAAAAATATAATCATCTCCGTCAGAGTGCGGTCACTCAGGAGATAACCGAAATTTCTGCAGGTGCAAAAAGCCTGAAAAAATCCAAGGAGGTTTAATGATATATGAACGGAAAAATTGTTCAGGTATCAGGCTCCGTTGTTGATGTTTTGTTTGAGGAAGGCAGATTACCCAAAATCAAAGAAGCATTGAATGTTTATATTGACGGCAAAAAAACGGTAATGGAGGTTGCTTCGCATATAGGCAACAGAAAAGTCAGATGTATCATGCTTTCCGGCAGTGAGGGACTTAAGCGTGGTGCTGAGGTAGAAGCAACCGGAGATAATATAAAGGTTCCCGTCGGCGAATGCACTCTCGGCAGAATGTTCAATGTTCACGGCGAACCGATTGACGATGGTTCTCCGATTGACGACAGAGCCGAAAGATGGAGCATTCACAGAAAAGCTCCGTCATTTGACCAACAAAGCCCTGCAATCGAAGTTCTTGAAACGGGTATTAAAGTTATTGACCTTATTGAGCCTTATGCAAAGGGCGGAAAAATCGGTCTTTTCGGCGGTGCAGGTGTGGGCAAAACCGTTCTCATTCAGGAGCTTATTCATAATGTTGCAACCGAACACGGCGGATATTCCGTTTTCACGGGTGTCGGCGAGCGTTCCAGAGAAGGAAACGATTTGTGGCGGGAAATGAACGAAAGCGGAGTTGCTTCAAAAACCGCTCTTGTTTTCGGTCAGATGAACGAGGCCCCGGGCGTAAGAATGCGAGTAGCTCTTTCGGGGCTGACTATGGCAGAATATTTCAGAGATAAAGAAAACAAGGATGTTCTTCTCTTTATTGATAACATTTTCAGATTTGTTCAGGCAGGCAGTGAGGTTTCAACCCTTCTCGGAAGAATGCCTTCCGCAGTCGGTTATCATCCTACTCTTGCATCGGAAATGGGTGCTTTGCAGGAAAGAATAACTTCAACCAAGAATGGTTCGGTAACCTCCGTTCAGGCTGTTTATGTTCCTGCCGATGACCTTACCGACCCGGCTCCTGCAACAACATTTTCTCACCTTGACGCAACAACCGTCTTAAGCAGAAAGATAGCCGAGAGCGGCATCTATCCGGCGGTTGACCCTCTTGATTCAACATCGAGAATTCTTGATGCCGAAATCATTGGTGAAGAGCATTACAGAGTTGCCTCGGAGGTTCAGCGTATTCTTCAGAAATATTCAAATCTTCAGGATATTATTGCAATTCTCGGCATGGAGGAATTGAGTGACGAGGACAAACAGACCGTCACAAGAGCCAGAAAAATTCAGAAATTTCTTTCTCAGCCTACTCATGTTGCCGAAAAGTTCACAGGTATCCCCGGAGTTTATGTTCCGTTGAGCGAAACAATCAGAGGATTCAGAATGATAATTGACGGCGAGGTTGATGACCTTCCCGAAGCGGCATTTTTCAATGTCGGAACAATTGATGATGCAATCAGAAAAGCGGAAACACTGAAAGAGGTTGAAAAATGATGAATACATTTCACCTCAGAATTCTTGAAGCGGATAATGAATTCTTTGACGGCGAATGCGTTTCTCTTGTTTTTCCATATCCCGATGGATTTTACGGCGTTCAGGCAAATCATCAGAACATGGTCTGTGCAGTTGATGAAGGAATTGCAAATTACACTCTTCCTAACGGAGAAAAGCATTATGCTTCAATATCAGACGGCATAATCAAGATAGAAAAAAACGAGGTTCTTATTCTTGTAAATACTGCCGAGAGACCTGAAGATATAGATGAAAACAGAACAAGAAGAGAAGCCGAGGATGCAAAGGAGATGCTTCTCCAGAGCAGAGACCCTCTTGCGTTCAGAGAAGCACAGGAAAAGGTTGAAAGAGAGCTTAACCGTCTTAAGCTTCTGAAATATAAGGCTTTAAAATAACCGTGTGTCGCAATTGAACACACGGTTAAAATTTATCTTATAACATTTTCGAGAGCTTCAAGATAGCGGAATGTATTCAGCCCTTCAAGCCTGTGAGCATCGGTTCCGATTACGAAATGAACATTCGCCTCCTTGCCGATGTTGAAAAGTCTTTTTGAAAAATCGGTAAATGTAAGAAAAGTCGGAGTGTGGATTTCCCATGCACATTCGGCTCTTTCGCCTTTTTCAAGAATGTCGCCAAGCTCGTTATCCGTTATGGATGCAAGAGTTAACGCCTTTTCTTCCTCGTTGAAAAACTTCATTTTACCGGGTGAAAACGGATGAGCAATGCAATCTGCTCTGTCGGTGTTGAATAATTCATCAAGAACTGCAAGCATATGCTTTGCGTAGCCTCTCGGACTTCTGTCTTCAGGTTGCTCCCAATAATCAAGGTGATAATGAACATGGGAGTAGCTCGCAAAATCAAGTGCCTTGTCCCTTTCTCTTGTTTCGGCATATTTGCCGATTCCGTATGCGGAAAGCTCCGCTCCGACAAGAACTCTGACGGGGGAACTGAGAGCTTTGAGCCTTTCTCTTAAATTATCTGCATTTGCAACAACATCAATTCCGCTTCCCAAATCGGAGTGGTCGGTTATTGCGAGCGTTTCAAGACCGATTTTTTCTGCTTCTCTGACCATATCCTCAAAAACCATTTCAGGCTTTGAACAAAGTGAATTTGTTGAATGGGTGTGCATATTGCATTTGAGAAGCTCTTTGAAATCATAGGTTCTTTCGGTAACAAACATAATCTTTCTCTTTTCATTATTTTTTTACATTATAATTTATCATCAACCGTATGTCAAATAAATTCTTGCTAAAAATTACGGATGGTGATATACTTTGTTTATAACTAAGGGAACGCATTTATTCAGCATTCCCTAAAATCCGAAAGGTGATATATATGAATATTTCTGAAATTCTTTCGCATTGCGACCATACTCTTCTTGCAGTTGATGCAACAACCGAACAGATTAAACAGATTTGTGATGACGGAATGAAATATAAAACGGCAAGTGTCTGCATTCCGGCTTCTTATGTTAAATGGGCAAAGGAATATGTCGGCGATAAGCTTGCAATATGCACCGTTATCGGCTTCCCGAACGGATATTCAACAACCGCCGTCAAAGCTTTTGAAGCTTCCGATGCTGTTGAAAACGGAGCAGACGAGATTGATATGGTTATCAATGTCGGTTGGGCGAAGGAAGGCAGATTTGACGATATTCTGAATGAAATAAAAGAAGTTAAAAAAGCCTGCAAAGGAAAGCTTCTTAAGGTTATTATAGAAACCTGTCTTCTTTCCGAAGAGGAAAAGAAGGAGATGTGCAGAGTAGTAACCGAATCGGGAGCTGATTTTATCAAAACCTCAACTGGCTTTTCAAAAGCAGGTGCAACAAGAGAAGATATAATGCTCTTTTCGGAAAATATCGGAGAGAATGTAAAAATGAAAGCCGCAGGCGGAATTCGCTCAATGCAGGATGCGGAGGATTTTCTTGCTCTCGGCTGCGAAAGACTCGGCACAAGCTCCATTGTTAAGCTTGTTAAGAATCAGGAAGCTTCGGGTTATTGATATGGAAAACAAAGAATTGATTGAGCTTGCTCTTGAAGCAAGGAAGAATTCATATTCGCCGTATTCGGGCTTTAAGGTCGGAGCGGCATTGCTCTGCAAAAACGGCAGGGCTTTCACGGGCTGTAATATTGAAAACGCTTCTTTTTCACCGACCTGCTGTGCCGAAAGAACTGCATTTTTCAAAGCTGTTTCAGAGGGCGAAAAAGAATTTGACAGAATTGTTATTGTCGGTGGAAAAGGCGATTCGGAACCTTCCGAATTCTGCACTCCGTGCGGAGTTTGCAGGCAGGTTATGAATGAATTCTGCAACGAGGATTTTATTGTTATAATTGCCAAAAATCAAAATGAATTCAGAGAATATAAACTTTCCGAAATTCTTCCTTTAAGTTTTGGAAAAAAGATATTGAATACTAAGGAACGGTTATAAAGAAACTTAATTGTAAAAATCTGAGTAAAAGATTAATTTTTAAACAAAGTCGTCTTTGAAGGCGACTTTTTATTTTTGCAAAATATTGTGTAATAAAAGCCTTATTTCTTGTTGACAAGCACTATATATTGTGTTATTATTTCCGTGCACATTAAAATGAAAGAAGTGATATTTTGAATATTCAGGGGCTTCAGAAGCTTACTCTGCTTGATTTTCCGGGCAAGATGGCTTGCACCTTGTTCACTGCCGGCTGTGACCTTCGCTGTCCGTTCTGCCATAATTCGAGATTGGTTATTCATCCTCCGAAAGAAACCGAATATTCAGAAGAAGAAATTCTTTCATTTCTTGATAAAAGAATCGGTATTCTTGAAGGCGTTGCGTTTACGGGCGGCGAGCCGCTGATGCAGCCCGATATTTTTGAATTCATTCAGAAGGTCAGAGATAAAGGTTATAAAATCAAGCTTGATACCAACGGTACTTTTCCCGATAAACTGAAGAGAATAGTCGGTGCAGGTCTTGTTGACTATGTTGCAATGGATGTCAAGGCGTCAAAAAAGAATTATCCTCCTGCTGTCGGAATCGGCGGATACGATACTTCAAAGGTTGACGAGAGCATCCGTTTTCTCCTTGAAAATCATGTTGATTATGAATTTCGGACAACTGTTGTGAATGAATTCCATGATGATGAAAGCATTCAGGAGCTTGGAAGATGGATTAAAGGTGCAAAAAGACATTATATCCAGGCGTTCAAGGATTCCGGAGAGCTTATCGGCTTCGGTCTGACTGCCGTCACAAAGGAAAAAATGCTTCGTTTCAGAGAGATAATGCTTCAGTATGTTGATGAATGCGAGCTTCGTGGAATATGATACAATTTGTCACATTTTGTGCTGAGTAGTATTTATTCCGTTTTTAAACACAATATATTGTATAAACCTATTGACAAGCTATAATTAAGTGTGATAATATCATATTCGTTGAGCATCATCAGCCGTTTGGCTGATTCAGAAAGGAAAGATTGAGTAATTATGTATCAGGTTGTAAAAAGAGACGGTAGCGTAGCGGACTTCAATGTAGCAAAAATTGCAGAGGCTATAAGAAAGGCTTTTGAAGCTCAGGAAAAGCAGTATGTTGATTCAACTATTGATTTCCTCGCTCTCAAGGTAACTGCCGATTTTGAGCCGAAAATCGAAAATTCACTTATTGCAGTTGAGGATATTCAGGACAGCGTTGAGCACGTTCTTATTCAGGCAGGCTATGCCGATGTTGCCAAGTGCTATATTCTTTACAGAAGACAAAGAGAAAAGCTCCGTAACCTTAAGTCAACAATTCTTGACTATAAGGACCTCGTTAACAGCTATGTTAATGTTACAGACTGGCGTGTCAAAGAGAATTCTACCGTTACATATTCGGTTGGCGGTCTTATTCTTTCGAACTCCGGTGCAATAACCGCTAATTATTGGCTTTCAGAAATATATGATGATGAAATTGCAAATGCTCACAGAAACGCCGATATTCACCTTCATGATCTTTCCATGCTCACCGGTTATTGTGCAGGTTGGTCTCTTAAGCAGCTTATTCAGGAGGGTCTCGGCGGAGTGTCGGGTAAAATCACATCTGCTCCTGCAAAGCATCTTGCAACTCTCTGCAATCAGATGGTTAACTTCCTCGGAATCATGCAGAATGAATGGGCAGGTGCTCAGGCATTCTCATCCTTTGATACATATCTTGCTCCCTTCGTTAAGGTTGATAATCTCTCCTATGACGCAACCAAGAAGTGCATTGAATCATTCATTTACGGCGTAAATACTCCCAGCCGTTGGGGTACTCAGGCTCCGTTCTCAAACATCACCCTTGACTGGACTGTTCCTGCCGACCTTGCAGAGCAGAACTGCATCATCGGCGGCAAAGAGGCGGATTTCAAGTATAAAGACTGTAAGAAAGAAATGGATATGGTCAACAAAGCCTTCATCGAGATTATGATTGAAGGTGATGCCAACGGCAGAGGCTTCCAGTATCCCATTCCGACTTATTCAATCACAAGCGATTTCGACTGGAGCGAAACGGAAAACAACAAGCTTCTGTTTGAAATGACTTCAAAATACGGAACTCCTTATTTTTCAAACTATGTCAACAGCGATATGGAGCCGAGCGATGTCCGTTCAATGTGCTGCCGTCTTCGTCTTGACCTTCGTGAGCTTCGCAAAAAGAGCGGCGGTTTCTTCGGAAGCGGTGAATCAACAGGCTCAGTCGGCGTTGTTACAATCAATCTTCCCAGAATTGCTTATCTTGCGGCTGATGAAAAAGAATTCTATGCCCGCCTTGATAAGATGATGGATATTGCCGCACGTTCTCTCAAGATAAAGAGAACAATCATCACAAAGCTTCTTGATGAAGGTCTTTATCCCTACACAAAGCGTTATCTCGGCACATTTAACAATCATTTCTCTACTATCGGTCTTGTCGGCATGAATGAGGTCGGTCTTAACGCAAAATGGCTCAAAGCTGATATGACAGATAAGAAAACCCAGGAATTTGCAAAGGATGTTCTTAATCATATGCGTGAACGCCTTTCCGATTATCAGGAGGAATACGGCGATCTCTATAACCTTGAAGCTACTCCTGCGGAATCAACTTCTTATCGTCTCGCCAAGCATGACCTCAAGAGGTATCCCGATATTGTTACCGCTTCAGGCGAAACTCCTTATTATACCAACAGTTCTCATCTTCCTGTTGGTTACACGGAAGATATTTTTGAGGCTCTTGATGTTCAGGATGAGCTTCAGACTCTCTATACTTCCGGAACTGTTTTCCACGCATTTCTCGGCGAAAAGCTTCCCGATTGGAAGGCAGCCGCAGAGCTTGTAAGAAAGATTGCAAGAAATTATAAACTTCCTTATTATACTCTTTCGCCGACTTATTCCGTATGCAAGAATCACGGTTATTTTGCCGGTGAACGGTTCAAGTGCCCCGAATGCGGCGAACCTGCTGAGGTTTACAGCCGTATCACAGGCTATTATCGTCCTGTTCAGAACTGGAATGACGGCAAAACTCAGGAATATAAAGACCGCAAGGTTTATAATATCGCAGGTTCAAGGTTTGAGGCTCATGAGCATAACTGCTGCTGCGGAGCTGATGACCACGCAGACTCAAGCGTTCAGCTTGCTGACGGTCTTTATCTTTTCAAGACTGCAACCTGCCCCAACTGCAAAATTGCTCTTGCAAAGCTCAATAAAGCGGGAATAGTTGTCAATGAAGTTCTTGCTTATGAGAACGAAGACCTTGCAATTGCTCTCGGCGTAAGACAGGCTCCTACTCTTGTTGAAATCAAGGGAGAAGAAGTCAAAAAATATGCAGGTGTTTCTGAAATAATCAAATTCATCGAAGGCTGATTTTATGTACGATATAATTATTATCGGAGCGGGTCCCGCAGGTCTGACTGCGGCACTCTATGCTCTGAGAGCCGATAAATCCGTTCTTGTGCTTGAAAAAGGCACATTCGGCGGTCAGATAACTTATTCTCCGCAGATTGAGAATTATCCCGGATTCATCGAAATGAGCGGCATCGAATTTGCCGATAAGCTTGTTGACCAGGTTCTTTCTCAGGGTGCGGATATTGAAATGGAAACCGTTATTTCAATCCGAGACAACGGTGCAACCAAAACAGTTGTTACCGAAGACGGCGAATATGAAGGAAAAGCAGTTATCATTGCAACCGGCGTTAAACACAGGCAGATTGGTTTGCCGAAGGAAAATGAGCTTGTCGGAAACGGCATTTCATATTGTGCAGTTTGTGACGGTGCATTTTTCAAAAATCAGATCGTTGCCGTTCTCGGGGGCGGAAACTCTGCTTTGCAGGAAGCTGTTCTTCTTTCGGATACAAGCAAAAAGGTCTATGTTATTCAGAATCTTGACTATATGACCGGCGAAGCAAAGCTTGTTGAAAAGCTCCAAGCAAAGGATAATGTAGAGTTTGTCGTCAGCACGGTTATTACCGAGCTTATCGGAGATGATTCGCTTAAGGGTCTTAAGCTTCAGAATTCAGACGGAGCTGTTTCGGAGCTTACTGTTGACGGACTTTTTGTTGCAATCGGACTTGTTCCGAATAACAAAGCCTTTGAAGAAATTGCAGGTCTTAATGAATGGGGTTACATCGACTCCGATGAATCCTGCATAACGAAAACTCCCGGAGTATTTGTTGCCGGCGATTGCAGAAGCAAGTCGATAAGGCAGATTACTACCGCCTGTGCAGACGGCTCCGTTTCAGCTCTTGCCGCTTGCAGATATATTGATTGTTTATAATTTCAAGCCGTGTCGTATGATGCGGCTTTATATTTTAATTTTTTGTAATCAAATACATAATAGTGACTATAATTATATTAAGAAAGGGGAGATTATCGGGAAATGAGAAAAAATATAAATCAGAAGAAAATGACAATTATTTTTGTTTCGGTTGTTTTGGCTATCGCCGGTGTGCTTCTGCTGTTAGATTATGCGTACAGTCCCGTTGATGTAATAATTGACCCGGGACACGGCGGAAAAGATGTAGGAGCGGAATATAACGGACGATATGAAAAAGACGATAATCTGAATATTTCATTGAAGGTTTCGGAATTGCTTGAAAAAAACGGAATAACCGTTGCAATGACAAGGGATAAGGATAAATTTATTTCTCTCGAAAAAAGATGCAGAATTGCAAATTTCAGAAAAGCAAAAATATTTGTTTCAATTCACAGAAACAGTGCAGACAATGCCAAAGGCGTTGAAATCTGGATTTCAAGCAAAGCAGACGATGAAGAAACGGAGCTTGCCAAAAAGATATTGAATGCACTTTCGAAAGTGGGAATTTCTCTTGACAGGGGTGTCAAGAATGGATATGCTCAGGGTGACGGAGATTATTTTATCAACAAACATACAAAAATGAGCAGTTGCCTTGTTGAACTCGGATTTATCAATAACGAAAAAGATAATGAACTGTTTGACAGGAATATTGATGAATATGCAAAAGCCATTGCGAATGCGATAACCGAATATCTTGATAAAGAAAACGGGTAAAGGAACCAAGCCTTTACCCGTAATTTTATTCTTCTTCGCCGATAAGTCCGAAGTATCTTCCAAGCCAATAGGGGAGAAGATAAAGACTCGGACACTCAGCTTTATGCGATTTTCCGCTGTCTGCATGGAAGAAATTCGAATCGCTGTTTCCGATTGACCTTTCGTCAATATCGAGCGGTGCAACAAGCTGAAGCTCTCCGCCCCACTGCTCTATCTGCGTGTCGAAAACAAGATTCTTTCTGTTTCTGTTATAGATAGGTCTTCTTACAAAATCAAGAGGAGTGTTGCGGAGCTGTTCAACGGAAGCATCAATATCACAAACATCATCGGTGAATGCTCCGTAAACAAAATTGAACATTGCGTTTCTTTCGATTCTCTCATAATTCCAATGATGGCGAAGACCCATGAGAATGTAGGTCCTCGTTGCATCATCATCTTCAAGACGAAGCAATGTCTGCTCGCAGAGAAATCCGAGATTATCGTCAATGTGAGTAACATGACCGTCTTCTTTTTTATGCTGAGCGATATTGAGAAAATAATGCTCATCAAGACCGAGATGGAGATACTCTTTCTGATATTTTTCGTTTCCGCTCATGTGGTATGCAACCTTTAGGAATGTAAGAATTTCAAGGGAATTTATGCATTTTTCCCATTGCCACATACAGTTTCTGTTAAGCTCATCGGGGTCCCAGCAAGCCCATGTTGTCGGAAGACCGTCAATGTCATGAAGCCTGTATTTGTTTTCAAGAATGTGGTCAACAATGTCGCAGATAATTTCTCTGATGAATTCCTTTTCCTTTTCATCGGCACAGAAATCATAATAAAGAGAAAATCCGAAGAAGTGACCTGTCATTTCATCGCTTGAGGTTTCGCCGAGCCATTCGCAGGAGCCGTCCGGAGCTTTATGCCATTCTCCGCCGTCAATCTGCATATCAAGCTTTTTGCCGTAATTCTTGTCTCCCTCATATCTGACGGCTCTTGCGGTAAAGCCTTTTATGCCCGTAACCTTTGTGAGCTTTGCCATTGCGTACATACATCTTCTTGCACTTTCGAGAATTTTTTCATCCTTTGTAACTGCATAGCAATAGCAGAGTGCACCGAGGTAGGTGTGAGTCCAGAGTCCGTCATTGTCGCTGATTCCGGGTACACCTGTGGTTATATCGCAGTTTTTAACATCTTCAAGATAGCAGAGAAAACCGTCTCTGCGAAGATAGAGCTTTTCGGTCAGCTCATAGCAGTAATCTGCTTTTTCCCTGAGAGACATTTCTTTTTCGGTTATCTTTGAAACGCCTGAATCGGTTGCAGTCCAGATTGTGTCTCCGACAGTGATTGCATCATTAACCTTTTCCTCGCAGACCCATCTTGTTGCAGGCAGATATTTAGCCTTGCCCTTGTTCATGATGATAAGACCTGCATCGGAGCCGAGAATTACTCTTCCGTCATCTGCAAAATTAATGCTGAATATCTCTTCCTCGGGAAGAGCGTTTATTTCTTTATGACCGTACCAGTTGCAATGGTTATCGTAAATATAAGCACCCTTATCGGTTCCCATCCAGAGGAAACCTAACTTTTTATCAAACGAAACGCAGTTTATTTTAAATTCGGGCATCGGGGTATGCTCGGGGAAAAGGCATCTCCAGTTCTTTCTTTTTCCTGCAAAAATCATAAGGCATCTGCCTGAATACGAAACTATTCTTCCACAGGCACAGGTAAGACCCTGAGCGGGCATTTCAGTTCCGAAGAATTCTTCGAATTTGCCGTCAACAAGCTCATAAATAGTTGAAGCAGTAACAAGGAATGTTCTCTCTTCGCCGCTGATACCTGTTATTTCTTCTTCAAACTGCTGAAGCTCTGCAATTTTTCCGTTTTCAACGCAATAAAGAATATTTGCACTTGTGAAATAAACCTTACCGTCTTTTGAAGCAAAAATATTGCTTATTTCTCCGCAGGGAAAGCTTCCGAAGCTTCCGTCTGCTTTTGTGTAATTCAGACCGCAGTCAGTTCCGATATAGACTGTTCCGTCTGCTCCTGCTCCGAGGCATAATGCTTTGTCGGAAATAAGACCGTTTGCCGTTGAAATGAATTCGCAAAATCTCTGCGGAGCCTTTCCGAGTTTGTAACAGCTGTTTCTTTTCATGTGATTTTCCTTTCAGTTATATATGAATTGATATTTCACCCGAAGATAAAATTATTTCTTTTCCGTCAGAATTTCTGACCAAAAGATTGCAGTTTTCATTTATTCCGATTACTGTTGCCTGATTTTCTTCGTTGTCAAGCGTATATGTTATGTTCATTCCTTTGATGAATAAGCGTTTGTTGTATTCCGAAACAATATCAAATTTGCATGGATATTCGAAATAAGAGCCGATAAAGTCTGATATTTCAGCAATAAGGCTATTCTTATCAATGCTTCCGATGCTTCCTGCCTGCGAAAGATTTTCCGGAAAATCCTTTGTGGTAAGGTTTATTCCTATTCCGATTGAAACATATCCTTCGTTATTTCTGATATAAGCTTCGCAGAGAATGCCGCAGACTTTTTTGTTATTCAGAAAAACATCGTTGACCCACTTGATTTTCGGCTTTAAATCCGAAAGATTTTCAATTGCTCTGCAAACTGCAACGGCTGCCGCAGGTGTAATGTTATCGGGAGGATTTTCCGTTTTAATCAGAATTGTGAAATATAAACCACTATGAGCAGGGGAATAGAAGCTTCGCCCTTTTCTGCCTCTGCCTTGTGTTTGTTCATCCGCCGAAATAATTGCCGGAGTTTTAATTTTATCGGTATTTTCGGAAGCGTAATCGCTTGTTGAGCTGATTGAATTGAAATGGTATTCGTTAAAATACAATTTTATCACCGAGGATATTATATTGTATTAAAAATTTCTTGTCAATAATTTTGTTAGATATTGACATTTATCTGCAAAAACATTATTATAAAATAAATAATAAAATCGGGTGATTATGTTTTGTTGATTCTTCAGAAAGGCTTCAATTATTCGCAGGATGGTCCCGGCAACAGGCTTGTTTATCATCTTCAGGGCTGTAATTTTGCCTGCAAATGGTGTTCAAATGCAGATTCTATTCCAAAGCAGAATTCAAAAGCAAAGGAATATTCGGTTGATGAACTGTTTAATGAGATAATGCGAAGCAGGATGATGTTTTTTGACGGAGGGGGAGTGACCTTTACCGGCGGCGAATGTACCCTACAGTCGAACGAGCTTATTATTCTTCTGAAGAAGCTTAAAGAAAATTCAATAAACACCTGCATTGAAACAAACGGTTCATCCGAAAAGCTTCCCGAGATTTCACAATATGTTGATTTTCTGATTATTGATTTGAAGCATTATGATGGAGAAATTCACATAAAATGGACCGGCTCCCCAAACGAAATTACAAAGAAGAACATTGCATATTTTCTGAATTCGGGCAGAGAAATTCATATCAGAATTCCCGTTATCAACGGAATTAACGATAATCCTCAAGGATTTGCGGAGTTTTTTTCAAGGTTTGATTGTTCAAACGCTGATTTTGAATTTCTTGCTTATCATGAATTCGGAAAAGATAAATGGAAGGGTAAATATCAGATTGAAAACGGGTTTGTTTCGCCTGAAAAAATCAGAGAGTTTACCGAAGTATTCAGAAATTACGGCTTTAAAACCGTTACTTCATAAGGAGAGAACGAAATGGATAAGTTACTTAACGCATCGAAGATTACCGAAATGGCAAAGGCACTTTTCAAAGAAAAGAGAGCAGGCAACAGGCTTGACGGATGGTTCATTGCGAAAGAAAAAGAGCTTGAGCTTGAAAAAACATACGCAAACGAAAATGAAGAGGTTAAAAAAGCTCTCATTTTGAGAGAAATAATCAGAACAATTCCTCTTTCAATCAGCGATTATCAGCTTTTTGCAGGTACGCAGGATGACGGCTTTGCAAGAAGCTATGCACTTATAAATCCCACCTTCAAGGTTGAAGAATTCAGCGGTTATTGCGACCCAACGGCTGTTTTCGGCGACATTGATGCAAACGAAGAATTCACGCAGGAAAGAATTGACAGTGCGAGAGCGGAATTCGGCAAATCCGAATATGCAACAAAGCTCGGCAAGGTATACGGTCCTGCCGAATGCTACACAAAAGAGGTTATTTTCTTCTTCGAGCAGGTAACGGGTCATCTCATTCCCGATATGAGATATGCAATCAAATACGGCGTTAAAAATATGATTTCAAAAATCGAAGGAAAGGAAGGCAAGGGCTTCGAAGCATTCAGAATTGTTCTCGACAGCGTAATTATTCTTGCAAACAGATATGCCGATATTGCCGAAGAACAGATGAAAACAGCTTCGGCAGAAAGAAAGCTTCAGCTTGAGCAGATGGTTAAGAATCTCCGTAAGGTTCCCGAAAACGGATGCGAAAATCTTGAGGAAGCTATTCAGGCATTCCAGCTTCTCTGGCAGGTTATGTGCCTTGAACAGACTCCGAATCCCTTTGCTTTTTCAGTCGGCAATGCTGACAGAATTTTTGAACCGTACAGAAACGGAATGGACAGAGAAACCGAAGCCGCATATTTCAAGCATTTTCTTGTTTATTTCAATGTTGCGGACAGAAGCTGGGCAATTTCGCAGAATATCATAATCAGCGGCAGAGATGCTGACGGCAACGATTTAACCAATCCTTCAACCTATGCTCTCATGGATGCCTATTATGACATGAATCTTCCTCAGCCTATTCTTTCCGTTAAGCTTCATAAGAATACCCCTGCAAAGTTATATGAGGAAATGGGCAGATTTCTTTTCAGCCCCGGAGTGCTTACTCCCTCATTCTTCAATGATGATTCTCTTTTCGAGGTTCTCGGTTCAAAGGGAGTTGACAAGGAAGACCTTGCCGATATTTCAATTGCAGGATGTCAGGAGCCTCTTATTATGGGCAAGGATACAGGCAACACAACCAATAGTTGGCTGAATCTTCCCAAGATTCTTGAAATGACTTTAACGGGCGGTGTTTCCACTATCACAGGCGAAAAGCTTGTTGAGTGTGAAAAGGCAAGTCTTGAAAATATCAGAGAAGTATTCTATAAGAATGTTGAAAAGTTTGTTGAAGCAATGTGCAAATGTGCAAACGGTGCTTCCGAAGCTCTTTCAACCCAGAGAGTTCCCTTCCTTTCCTGCATAATGGGATGCCTTGAGAACGGCATTGATGCAAGAGATATTCATAAGCAGGGAACAAAATATAACGGAAGCGGTTGTCTTATCCACGGCGTTTCGGTTATTGCAGATTCATTCTCCGCAATTGATAAGCTTCTTTCCGAAAGACCTGAGGATGCAGATAAGCTTGTTGATGCTCTCAAGGCTGATTTCAAAGGCTATGAGGACCTTCGTGCATTCCTTCTTTCTGCCGATAAGTTCGGCAACAATATCGAAAAGGTTGATAATGAAGCAGGGGAAATTGCTTCAAAGGTTTCCGATATAGTTGCTTCGCAAAAGAATTATCTCGGAAATCCCTTCAGACCCGATTTCAGCTCGCCCTCAACCCATCTTCTCTACGGCTACTGGGTCGGTGCAACTCCCGACGGCAGAAAATCAAGAGATATGCTCGGCTACGGTGTTGACCCGCTTTACGGAAGTGCAGAAAACGGTCTCGGATTCCGTATGCTTTCGAATATGAAAATGCCGTTTGAAAAGTTCAACGGCGGTTATGCTTCGCATCTCGGCATTGACCCGAAATATTTCAGAGGTGAATCCTATGAGGAAAAGGGCGTTGAATTCAGGGATAAGGTTATTGCTCCTCTCTTCTTCAATCCGCTCAAGGAAGGCGTTTCTCCCTTCTATCTTTATGTCAATGTCACAACAGCAGAAATTCTTCGAAAGGTTCTTGCAAATCCAAAGAAATATGCTCCGAGCGGAGTTTACATTATGAGAATTCACGGCACATTCGTTAATTTCCTTGACCTTTCTCCTGCAATTCAGCAGGATATAATCACAAGACTTGACCCGGCTTCAACAACATTCTGCTAAAGAGGTAATGAATTGAAAATTTTAGGAATAGACATCGGAACTACCGGCATATGCGGAGTTATAACCGATACCGAAAGCGGAGAAATGCTCAGAAGCTTAACCCGAAAAAACGCTTCCTTCATTTCCTCCGATAATGAATTTGAAAGAATTCAGGATGCCGATTCAATATTCGATATTGTTTTCGGCATAATTGATGAGCTTTTTGATGAAGATGTTTCTGCAATAGGATTTTCCGGTCAGATGCACGGAATTCTGTATACAAATGAAACAGGCAAGGCGTTGAGTCCGCTTTATATCTGGCAGGACCAGAGAGGTGCAAAGGAATACAAAGACGGAAAAACCTTTGCTGAATATCTCGGATGTTTTCCGGGTTACGGACTTGCCACCGACCTGTATAACGAAGCAAACGGACTTATTCCCGAGGATGCAGCATTTCTCTGCACAATTGCCGATTGGATTGTTATGCGTCTTTGCGAGCTTGATACTCCCGTTGTTCATATAACAAACGCCGCAAGTCTCGGAGCTTTTGATGTTAAGAACAATAAATTCAGAATTGATAATGCTCGTCTTCCCGAAGTTACAACAGAGTTTAAGGTTGCAGGCGAATACAGAGGCGTTCCCGTTGCCGTTGCTCTCGGCGATAATCAGGCAAGCTTTATCGGCTCAGTCAGATGTGCCGACTATGCTCTTGTCAATGTCGGAACCGGTTCGCAGATTTCATTTCTGATTGATGATTTTGCCGAGATTGAGGGAGTTGAATTAAGACCGTTTGACGGTAAGAGATTTCTTTGTGCAGGCTGTTCGCTCTGCGGCGGAAGAGCCTTCGCAATGTTTGAAAAATTCTGTAAAGAAATCGCTTCTCTTTCGGGAGCTGATATTGATAATTTCTATCCCGTTCTCGATAAGATTCTTGAAAATAAATCCGAATCGGAAATAAAGGCTGATTGCAGATTTTGCGGAACAAGAAAAGACCCTGCTGTTAAAGGCGGATATTTCGGAATAACCGAAAATAATTTCAATGTTGCGGAATTTGCATTTGCAACTCTCGAAGGCATTGCCGATGAGCTTTTCGGATTTTATAAAGCTTCCGGCGTCACGAAGAATGCAGTTGTCTGCTCAGGCAACGGAATAAGAAAAAATCCCGTTCTTTGCAGAATAGTTGAAAATATGTTCAAGGCTGAAATCAAGCTTCCCTGCTACGAGGAGGAAGCCGCATTCGGTGCAGCTCTTTCCGCTGCGGTTGCTGTAGGCGAATTCGGTTCCATTGACGAAGCCTGTTCGATTATAAAATACAGAGGTGACTAAAAATGTTTTATGACAGACCGATATTTTTTGAAAAAAACCGTGTTGCAAGAGTTTATACCGGTGGAAAGCTTTTTTCCGAATTTTTCGGCGATGATTCCGAGGATGGATTCTTCCCCGAGGAATGGGTTGTTTCAACAGTTCATGCTCTCAACGAGGGAAGCACTGATGAATATGAAGGAATTTCAAAAATCGAAGGAACGGATATTTATCTGAATAATGCCATAAATGAATATAAGAAGGAAATGCTCGGTGACCGGCAGGACATCGGAATTCTGACAAAGATTCTCGATTCTGCAATCCGTCTTCCCGTTCAGGCTCATCCGGATAAAGCCTTTTCAGCAAAATATTTCAATTCGAAATACGGAAAGGAAGAAAGCTGGATTATTCTTGCAACTCGTCCCGGAGCAAAGATTTATTATGGCTTTAAAGACGGAGTAACTCTTGAAGATTTTGAAAAAGCAATTGACGAAAGCGACAATGGCTCAAATGCAATGGAGGAGCTTCTCAGCTCAATTGATGTCAAGGTCGGCGATGTAATTTATATTCCGGCAAAGATGGTTCATGCAATCGGATATGGTTGCCTTCTTCTTGAGGTTCAGGAACCGACTGATTTCACAATTCAGCCCGAAAGATTTTGCGGAAATTACAGGCTTTCCGATAACGAAATGTATATCGGGCTTTCAAGAAAAAATGCTCTTGAATGCTTTGATATAGGCAAGAGGTATCCCGCTCCGCTTAAACCTGAGGTTATCGAAAAAGCGGAAGGATTTATTTATGAATCAATTATCGGCAAAAACATTACCGAGAGCTTCAATGTAAGAACTATAACTCTCAATAACGGCGAATTCAGACTTTCCAAGGGTGTTGCGATTTATGTTGTTCTTGACGGAGAAGCAAAAATAGTCGGAGACGGCTATGAAAGAGAAATCAAAAAAGGCGATTATTTCTTTGTTCCGTTCAGTGCCGCCGATAAGTTTATAATCAAAGGAACTGCCAAAATTGCTGAATGCTTTGCCTGAGGTGAATTGAAATGAAAAATATGATAAGAATTGCTTCTCTTTTGCTTTGCCTTGTTCTTGTTTTTTCTGCCTGCGGAAGCAAAACCGAGGATAACACAGCTTCTTCAACTGCCGTAAATAACGAAAATCAGTCCGCATCTGCAAATGCTTATTATGCCGACATTCAGGAAGACCCTTCGGTCAATCATCCTATTGTTAAATTCACAATGGAAAACGGCAAAACCTTTTCTATGAAGCTTTATCCCGAGTACGCTCCCGAAACGGTTGAAAACTTTGTTAATCTTGTTTCAAGCGGATTTTATGACGGCTCGAATTTCCATAGAGTTGTTGACGGCTTTATGGCTCAGGGTGGAATGCCGAAAGATGGAGAATCTGATTCTGCAACAATAAAAGTCGAATTTGCTCAGAACGGATTTGTGCAGAATACAATTTCTCATAAGCGTGGAGTTGTTTCAATGGCAAGAAGGTCATATCCCAATGATTCCGCAACCTCGCAGTTCTTCATATGCTATGAAGACAGCACCTTCCTTGACGGCGGTTATGCCGCATTTGGCTATGTTTTTGAAGGCATGGAAACGGTTGATGATTTTCTGAATGTTGAAAGAGCCTATAATTCAAGCGGCGAAAAAGCAACTCCGTTAACTCCGATTGTTATTGCAAAAGCGGAGGTTATCGGATGAACAATGTTGCATTAAAAAGCTACAATGCCGCAAAAATAGATTTTGTCAACAGCCTTGAGGGCGGTGCAAAAATTCAGTTTACAAACAGATACGGATACAGCGTAAAATATTCCAACAATAATGTCTGCATCGGTGAAATAACAGCCGATATGTTTGATACGGAAAATCCCGATAAATTCCATATCAATATTATTGTCAGAGGTGTTTTTGAATTCAAGAGCGATGTTGAAAAGGAAAAAATTCATGTTGAATCCTTCAAGGAGCTTTTTCCTTTTGCAAAGTCAATTGTTGCAACGGTAACAACTGCCGCAGGTGTTCCGCCGGTTATGCTTCCGCCGTTTGACATTGAATCACAGAATATTTACAGATTCGGAAATAATTAGGTGAAAAACACAGGTATACTTGATGTATTCAGAGCAATTTTAAAGAAATATTGGCAAAAAGATGGCGTAATAACCATATTTGGTTCGATTCCTTTTTGCCTAAGGAGGAAAATAAAATGGATATTCTCGATCTCGCAATGAAGGGCATTATTGCCATCACAAGAAACTACGGTAAGAAGGTCTGCAAGGCAGGTCCGGCTCCCGAAATCAAGGATGTTAAGAAAACAACATTAAGCGGAAATACATACAGACTCGGTTTTTCAAGAGCTGAAATCATGCCCGACCTCACAAAGGATAAAACCTACTGGATTGCAGGTCACGGTTCAGGTCATAAGATGGAAGGCATTCTTTCGCCTGTTTATGTTTCGGCAGTCTGGATTGACTGCGGAAACGATGAAGGTATGCTCTGGCTCGGCGGCGATGTTATCGGCATGACAAGAATTGAAATCAATAAAATCCGTTCAATGATTCTTGAATCAAAGGTTATCAAAGGCTGTAAGCTCATCAACTTCAGTGCAACCCACAGCCATTCCGGAATTGATACTCTCGGCTACTGGGGCAAACCCAATGCTGTCAATATTCCCTCAGACGGCAAGGATTGGGACTATATGAATATGGTCTTCGAAAAGTGCGTTAAGGTTGCGGAGGAAGCCTATCTTGCAAGAAAGAGCGGTAAGCTTTTCAAAGGCAATGTAAATCTTGCCGATTCTCTTTCAACAAGAAGAGGATTTATTGATAAGCATGAGGTTCTCTCAAGACTTCGCTTTGTTCCCGCTGACGGAAGCAATGAAACATGGATAATGAATTTCGGCGGCCACGCAAATTCGCTCGGCGGCAACAACAGAATGCTCAGCGGCGAATATCCTTATTTCATGAGAGAGCAGATTAAAGAGGAATGCGGTGCAGATGTTCTTTTCGGTATCGGTCCCATCGGAGCTATGGATGTTGCCGATTATGATGAAAACGACAAAGTGAATTGTATCAAGCTTCAGGCAAAGATGCTTGCAGACGGTGTTAAGACTATTTCAAACGATGAAGAGCTCAAGCCTGAAATCAGCTTCATTCAGCAGCCGTTCTATCTTCCCGTCGGAAACTATGTTCTGACTCTTCTTGCTCTTCGCCACACCATGAGCTTTAAAGCATATCCCTGCGAGGAAAGCGATACTCATATTGCTATGGAAACAGAAATGACATATATGTCCTTCGGCGGTCAGAAGATTCTTCTTCTTCCCGGCGAAAACTTTGTTTCAACTGTTTACGGTTCATATATGCCTGCCGATGTTGCTCCCACAGGAAAAGGACCCGAAATCAATCCTACTCCGCTTGCTGAAATAGCAGGGGACAAGTCAATTGTTGTTTTCGGAGTTTCAAACGATATGACCGGTTATGTTGTTCCTCCCAATGATTTCATTCTCAATCCCACACAGCCGTATCTTAACGGCGTTAAGGATAAGAACGGTCTTAATCATTATCACGAAACAAATTCAATGGGTCTCGCAACTCAGAAAACAATTGCAGACGCTTTTGCAAAGGTTGCAAGCCGTCTCGGATAAAAATTCAAGCTCTGTCATTTTTGGCAGAGCTTCTTTTCGGGAGTAATTATGCTTGATTTTATGAGAGAAAAAGAATCCTCATGGGAAAAGATAAAAAGCAGCAATCTGCCTGTTGTTATCTACGGAATGGGCAATGGTGCAGATAAGGTTATTGATGAATTCAACCGTCTCGGAATTGAAATCAAGGGTGTGACCGCAAGTGATGCTTTCATCAGAGGTCAGATTTTCAGAGGCTTCAAGGTCAAAAAGCTTTCTGAATTTGAAGGTGAGTTCATAATTGCAGTTGCATTTGCTTCATCAATTCCCGAGGTTATGAATCATATTTATTCTCTTTCGGAAGAATATAATGTTATTGTTCCTGTTGTTCCTGTTTTCGGCGATGAGATTTTTAACCGTGAATTCATCGAAAAATATTCAGAAGAAATTGAAAAAGCATATGAAGCAATTGAAGATGAGTCAAAGTGTATTTATGCCGGCTGTCTTGACTTCATGTTTGGCGGAAATCTTGGAGCTCTCAAATCAGTCACGAGCGATAAAGACGAAATTTTCAATGGAATATTCAAGCTGAATGAAAGTGAAAATTATCTTGATTTGGGAGCTTATAAAGGTGACACAGTTGACGAGCTTCTTCATTATTCAAACGGAAGATACAATTCGATAACCGCTGTTGAACCCGATAATAAAACCTTCAAAAAGCTTTGCATTCATAACGAAGGTCTTTTGAATTGCGAAAATATCAATAAAGCAATCTATTCGCAATCCGGCGTAATTCATTTTGATTCTGCCGCAGGAAGGCAATCAACTATTTCCGATAAAGGAAAAGAGGTTGAATCAATTACCGTTGACGATTTAAACAAACCGTTTTCGTATATCAAAATGGATGTTGAGGGAGCTGAATATGAGGCAATAATCGGCGGAAAGAATGTTCTTAGGAGTTTTAAACCGAAGCTGAATATCGCTCTTTATCACAGAAGCAAGGATGTTTTCAGACTTCCGCTTCTGATAAAATCAATTAATCCCGATTATAAAATACATATCAGGCGTCATCCGTATATTCCCTGCTGGGATATGAACTTATATTGCGTATGAAAAAAGGACTGCTCACGAATTTGTGAACAGTCCGAATTTTTATGCTTCTATTATGAAATACCCTGAGCAATCATTGCATTGGCAACCTTTTCGAAGCCGGCGATGTTTGCACCTGCAACAAGGTCATAACCAAGGCCGTATTTCTCTGATGCGGCAGCGGAGTTGTCATGAATATCCTTCATGATCTGCTTAAGCTTAGCGTCAACTTCTTCTGCTGTCCATGAATATCTCATTGAGTTCTGGCTCATTTCAAGAGCTGAAACCGAAACGCCGCCTGCGTTAACTGCCTTTGAAGGAGCAACAACCTTGCAGTTTTCCTTGAGGAAAGCAAGAGCATCATTTGTTGTGGGCATATTTGAAACCTCAATGTAATAAGGAACGCCGTTAGCAACAATCTTCTTTGCTTCTTCCATGTTAACTTCATTCTGAGTTGCACAAGGCATAACAACATCAACCTTAACGCCCCAGGGCTTCTGACCTGCAAAGAATTCACAGCCGAATTTATCAGCGTAATCCTGAACCTTGTCTCTGCCTGATGATCTCATTTCAAGCATAAAAGCAATCTTTTCGGGAGTGTTGATGCCGTCTTTATCATAAACATATCCGTCAGGACCTGAAATTGTAACAACCTTGCCGCCGAGCTCAGTAATCTTTGAAACTGCACCCCATGCAACATTGCCGAAGCCTGAAACAGCAAAGGTCTTGCCTTCGATGCTTTCGCCGAAATGCTTGAGAACTTCTGCTGCATAGTATGTTGCACCGAAGCCTGTTGCTTCGGGTCTGATAAGTGAACCGCCGTAGGGCATACCCTTGCCGGTAAGAACACCGTTTTCGAATGCACCCTTGATTCTCTTATACTGACCGTAAAGATAGCCGATTTCTCTTCCGCCAACGCCGATGTCACCTGCGGGAACGTCAACATCAGGACCGATGTGTCTGTAAAGCTCTGTCATGAAAGCCTGGCAGAATCTCATGATTTCAGCATCGCTCTTGCCTCTGGGATCGAAGTCTGAACCGCCCTTTGCACCGCCGATGGGAAGACCGGTAAGGCTGTTCTTGAAAATCTGCTCGAAGCCGAGGAACTTCATGATGCCGATATAAACTGAGGGATGGAAACGAAGGCCGCCCTTGTAAGGACCGATAGCATTGTTGAACTGAACTCTGTAACCGGTGTTTACATGATAATTGCCTTCATCATCAGCCCATGTAACTCTGAAAGAAATCTGTCTGTCGGGTTCGGTAATTCTTTCGAGAATTGCATTCTCTCTGTAAACCTTTTCGTTCTTGTCAATAAGGGGTCTGATTGAGTTGAGAACTTCTTCAACTGTCTGAATAAATTCAGGTTGAGTTGCATATTTTGTCTTCAACTGTTCCAATACGCTGTCAACATAATTCATTGATATTACATCCTTCCGCAATTAAATTGCATTAAAAAACAGACTCATCAAATCTTGTTTTTTATGATTTTTCATTATATCACCGTGTTTTTTTTGTGTCAAATATTTTTTTACGATATTTTTTAATTTTTTTTAGTTTTACAAATCAGCGGCGTTGATGTTAATTATTCTTGTAACATTTCACAAAATGTAAAAATTGCATATACTGTTATAATTATACAGATGAAAAATTAGTAATTGCTTTTTTTCGGATTTATGCTAAAATGAAATGCATAAGGGGATGATAGAATGTCAGAGATTCTCAAAAACATTGAGCCTGAAAGAGTTTTTCATTTTTTTGAAGAAATTTCGTCAATTCCGAGAGGTTCAAATAATACCGAAGCCATAACAGATTACTGCGAAAAATTTGCAGTTGCTCATGAGCTTGAATATATCCGTGAAAAATGCGGCAATATCATTATAAAAAAGGAAGCAAGTGCAGGCTGTAAATCTCTTGAGCCTGTTATAATTCAGGGTCATCTTGATATGGTCTGGGAGAAGACCTCCGATTGCGATATTGATTTTGAAAACGAAGGTCTGAGGCTCAAGCATGATGAGGAATTTATCTTTGCAGAAGGAACTACTCTCGGCGGCGATGACGGAATAGCTGTTGCAATGGGTCTTGCATTGCTTGAGGATGATGATATTATCCATCCTCCGCTTGAGGTTCTTTTTACTGTTGACGAAGAGGTCGGCATGACGGGAGCGTATGAGCTTGACGCTTCAAAGCTTTACAGCAGAAGATTGATTAATCTTGATTCCGAAGAGGAGGGAACGCTTCTTGCAGGCTGTGCAGGTGGTGCAAGAGCTGAAATTAAAGTTTCCTGCGAAAAGGTTTTTGAAAAAAGGTCCGCTTACAGACTTTCGTTAAAGGGTCTTCACGGTGGTCATTCGGGTGCTGAAATCCATATGGGATATGCCAATGCCAACAAGGTTATGGGCAGAATTCTTTCGGAAATTTCGGATAGTGTTGAATTGGTCAGCATCAACGGCGGTACTATGGATAACGCCATAACAAGAAGCTGCACTGCCGTTATTATTGCAGATGAAATCAAAGATGTGAACAATATTTTGAATGAATATAAATTCAAAGAACCCTTCGTTGATTTTTCTGTTGAAGAATGTTTATCCGAATTTCATTATTCGAAAGAAGATTCACAAAAAATAATTTCTATGATAAATGAGCTTCCGAACGGTGTTATTTCCATGAGCGAGGATATTGACGGGCTTGTTGAAACCTCGCTGAATCTCGGCATTATCAAATCAAAGGAGGATTGCATCAGATTAACATTTTCCGTCAGAAGCTCTGTTAATGATAAGAAAGAAGCTCTGATTGACGAGCTGAAAAATATCGCAAAGAATTACAACGCAAAATTCAGCGATTACGGCAGGTATCCTGCATGGGAATTCAGAAGGAATTCCGATTTCAGAGATAAGATTGTCTCGATTTATAAAAAAATGTTCAGAAAGGAACTGAATGTTTCAGTTATCCATGCAGGTCTTGAATGCGGATTATTCTGCGAAAAAATCAAGGGGCTTGATGCGGTTTCTGTTGGTCCCGATATTATTGATATTCATACTCCCTGCGAAAGGCTGAATATCGCTTCCGTTCAGCGGACATGGAGCTTCCTTTTGAAAATTCTTTCTGAAATCTGATTTCGCAGGTTTCGGCAAGCTTTGAAAAGCTCAAAGTGAAATTGATAATTTCACTGATATACAGAATGAAAATATAACCCTTGACGGAATAAAGCGGCAGAAGAAAATAAACGAGAATTACGCAAATCAATGAATCTATAATGTTATAAATCATGGAACTGAATTGTTTATCAAGCCCTTTAAGCATTCCGTCAGTCACGGTATCCATATACATTACGGGAATAAGCGGTGCAAGTATTCTGATATACTGCACTGCTTCGTCTGTTTTATAGATGATATTTGATAATAACGGTGCTCCGAGAAAACAGATTGCGAAGCAGGCGAGGGAGTAGAATAATGTAAGCTTCAGATTGCGTTTAACCGTTTTGTTTATAAGCTCTCTGCTGTTGAATTCCTTCATTTTTGCAAGCTCCGGAATAATAAGTGCGGAAAGAGAATTGAGAACTGCACAGGGAAAAAGGATAATCGGCAATGCAATTCCGTGAATATTTCCGTATGCCGAAAGTGAATTTTCAAGGTTTTTGCCCGATTTTTCAAATCCCTTCGGAATCATCAGATGCTCAACAGTCAGAAGCAGGCTTCTGAAAAGAGTGCCCGAAGCATCGGGAAAAGCAATTCTGATTATTTCCTTCATATTTATTGACGGCAGTGATGAAGTCTTTGAGGAAACACAGGATTTGAAGGCTTTTGCAAGAATAAATGATATTATTTCTGCGGTAGTCATTCCGATAACAATAACAACAGGATAGTCATTTATCTCGGGATTTTTTTTCAGAATTGCAACAATGATTATTATTCTTGAAATCTGTTCGGTCAGCAGAATAACCGAATATTGCGGTATCTGTTCCTTTGCCGTAAAATAACCGCTGAATGCCGCGTTGACGGCAACAAACGGCAGACTGATTGAAAGAATTTTCAGCGATGAAGTGCAACTAATGTCTCCGATAAATCTTTTGCTGATGAATTCCGAAAGAAAATACAGTATCAACGAAGCGAGAATTCCGAAAAAAATAACATATTCTATACATTTGTTGAATGTTTTGTTGGAGTCATATTTATTTCCGAACGATGCTTCCGTAATAACTCTTGTTGCCGAAAGTCTTATTCCTGCACATGAAAATGTAACCGCAAGACCGTAAACGGTCATGATTAGCTGAAAAAGACCCATCCCGGAAGAGCCGATAACCGATGTAAGATATGCGTTGAAGCTGACGGAAATAATTCTCATCAGAAAATTTACAACTGTCATTATTGCTGTGTTTTTTGCAAGTGAACTCAAATTATCACCACTTTATGTTTATATGGTTAAAATTATATTGACAATAATTGTTCAATATGCTAAAATCATAACAATTTTATATAATAAAGGAAGATTCAACATGGCAAAAGAACTTGCTAAACAGTACGATCCGAAAAATGTTGAAGACCGTATCTATGAATCATGGCTTAAGGGCAGATATTTTCATGCCAAGGTCGAAAACGACAAAAAGCCCTATACGATTGTTATTCCCCCTCCGAATATAACCGGTCAGCTTCATATGGGTCATGCTCTTGATAATACTCTTCAGGATATTCTTATCCGTTGGAGAAGAATGCAGGGTTTTGACACTCTCTGGCTTCCCGGAACGGACCATGCTTCAATTGCAACAGAAGCAAAAATCGTTGCAACAATGAGAGAAGAAGGTATTTCAAAGGAAGACCTCGGCAGAGAAGGCTTCCTCAAGAGAGCGTGGGAATGGAAGGAACAGTACGGCGGAAGAATCATTGAACAGCTTAAAAAGCTCGGTTCCTCCTGCGACTGGGACAGAACAAGATTCACTCTTGATGAAGGATGCAGCAAAGCAGTCAGAGAAGTTTTCTGCCGCCTTTATGAAGAAGATCTCATTTACAGAGGCAACCGTATGGTTAACTGGTGCCCCTGCTGCAACACTTCAATTTCGGATGCAGAGGTTGAATACGAAGAAAAGGACAGCAATTTCTGGCATCTTCTTTATACTGTTAAAGAAACAGGCGAACAGCTTGAGCTTGCAACAACAAGACCCGAAACAATGCTCGGTGATACAGCAGTTGCAATCAACGGCGAAGACGAAAGATATAAGCATCTTCACGGATGCCATGTTATCCTTCCTCTTCTTAATAAGGAAATTCCCATCGTCTGTGATGAACACGCCGATATGACCAAGGGAACGGGTGTTGTTAAGATTACACCTGCCCATGACCCCAACGACTTTGAGGTCGGAAAGCGTCATAATCTCCCCGTTGTAAGAACCTTCACCTATGACGGTCACCTTACGGGTGCGGCTGATAAGGCTGAGGCTGATGAATATATCGCAAGCGGCAAGGCATCAGCAGATGAACCCGAGGTTCTTGATTGCGGCAAATATGCGGGAATGACAACAATGGAAGCAAGAAAAGCTATTCTTGCAGACCTTGAAGCAGGCGGATATATCAAATATATCGAACCTCTCAAGCACGAGGTCGGAACCTGCTACCGTTGCCACACAAGCATTGAGCCTATGGTTTCAAAGCAGTGGTTTGTTCGCATGGATCCTCTTGCAGGTCCTGCAATTGAATCTGTTGAAAAGGGCGAAACAAAGTTTATCCCCGAAAGATTTACAAAGAACTATATGAACTGGATGAGAGGAACCCGTGACTGGTGTATCTCCCGTCAGCTCTGGTGGGGTCACCGTATTCCTGCATGGTATTGCCAGGATTGCGGCAAAATGACCGTTTCAAAAACTGATATTGATAAGTGCCCCCATTGCGGCGGTAAGATTGAGCAGGATTCAGATACTCTTGATACCTGGTTCTCATCAGCTCTCTGGCCATTCTCAACCCTCGGTTGGCCTGACGATACTCCCGAGCTTAAGCATTATTATCCGACCAATACTCTTGTTACAGGCTATGACATTATCGGCTTCTGGGTAAGCAGAATGATATTCTCCGCTCTCAAATATACCGATAAAGCTCCGTTTGACACGGTTCTCATTCACGGACTTGTCAGAGATGCACAGGGCAGAAAGATGTCAAAGTCACTCGGCAACGGTATTGACCCTCTTGAAATTATTGACCAATATGGTGCTGATGCTCTGAGATTTACTCTTGCAACCGGTAACAGCCCCGGAAACGATATGAGATTTTCCGATGAAAAGGTCAACGCAAGCCGTAACTTTGCAAATAAAATCTGGAACGCTTCAAGATTTATTCTCATGAATATCGGCGATGAAGATATTCCATGCGAGCTTCCCGAAAAGCTTGCTCTTGAGGATAAATGGGTAATCAGCCTTTATAACACTCTTGTTAAGGAGGTTACCGATAACCTTGAAAAGTTTGAGCTTGGTATGGCGGTTGCAAAGCTTTATGATTTCATCTGGGATGTTTTCTGCGATTGGTATATCGAAATTGCAAAAATCAGACTTCAGAATAATGACGAAAACGCAAGAGCCGCAAAGCAGGTGCTTGTTTGGGTAATGAGCAACACACTTAAGCTTCTTCATCCGTTTATGCCGTTTATCACGGAAGAAATCTGGCAGACTCTTCCTCACGAAGGCGAATCAATCATGATTTCCAACTGGCCAGAATACAAAGAAGAATTTACCTTTGAAGCCGAAGAAGCCGAAATGGAAAGAATCATGGTTGCAGTCCGTGCAATCAGAAATCGCAGAACGGAAATGAATGTTGCTCCCTCAAAGAAGGCAAAGGTTTATATTGCAACCGCATATAAAAATACCTTTGAAAAGGGCGGAGTTTTCATGCAGAGACTTGCTTCCGCTTCCGAGGTTGAAATTGCCGATTCATTTGAAATCGAGGGTGCGGTAAGCATCGTTACTGCCGATGCAAAGATTTATATTCCGATGGGTGAGCTTGTTGATTTTGAAGCTGAAAAGGCAAGGCTTGCAAAGGAGCTTGCCGCAGTTCAGAAGGACCTTGATTTCGTCAACAATAAACTTTCAAACGAAAACTTTGTTTCAAGAGCTCCTGCCGCCGTTGTTGAAGCACAGAAGGAAGCAAAGGCAAAGTATGAAGAAAAAATTGCAATGCTCAATGAAAGCATCGCAAAATTAGGTTAAAACTATGAGCCCGAAGGTTTCTTCGGGCTTTTAATAAAGGCGATGATTTTTGTGAATTGCGAGGAAGCAATAAATTATATCCATTCTCTTGAAAAATTCGGCATTCAGCCCGGTCTTGAGAAAATCGGTGCTTTGTGCGAAGCACTCGGAAATCCGCAGAAAAATCTGAAGGTTATTCATGTTGCCGGCACAAACGGCAAAGGCTCAACCTCAACCATGATTTCCAATATTCTCATTGCATCGGGATATAATGTCGGGCTTTATATTTCTCCCTATGTTTCGGATTTCAGAGAAAGAATTCAGCTTAACGGCAGAATGATTGAAAGGGAAGAGCTTGCGAAAGCCGTTGAAAGGGTTAAGTCGGCAATAGATAATGTTCTTCTTCCGCAGGGAATTCAGCCAACCGAATTTGAAGCTCTGACGGCAACGGCATTTGTTTATTACGAAGCAGTCAACTGCGATTTCGTCGTGCTTGAAGTCGGTCTCGGCGGAAGATTTGATGCAACGAACATTATTGAAAAACCGCTTGTCAGTGCAATAGTCAGTATTTCTCTTGACCATACCGCAATTCTCGGAGACACAATCGAAAAAATTGCGTTCGAAAAATGCGGAATAATCAAGAGGAATTCCGTTACCGTTTCTTATCCGCTCCAATTAAAAGAAGCTTCGGAGGTTATTGACTCAAAATGCTCCGAAATGAATAACAGGCTTATCGTTCCGGATATATCGAAAATTGTTTTTGAAGCGGAAGAATTTGACGGCACAACGGCAGTTTATGACGAAATAAGGTTTAAAATTCCTCTTGCAGGTAAACATATGGTTTATAATGCCTGCACTGCAATTGAAGCTGTCAGAGCCTTGTCTGTGTATAATATTAATATTTCCGATGAAGAAATAATCAGTGGGATAGCCGATTCATCCATGCCGGCAAGGCTTGAGCTTGTCAGCAGAAAACCCATAACCATTCTTGACGGAGGTCATAACGAAGGCTGTGCAAAAGCCGTGGAAGCATATATAAATAAGTATTTTAACGGCAAAAGAATAATTATGGTTTCCTCGATGATGGCTGATAAGGACTATGAATCATATCTTTGCAGAGTTGCTTCAAAAGCCTCAATTTTCATAGCGACAAGGGCGGATGTTCCCCGTGCTCTTTCCTCGGAGGAGCTTATGAAATCCGCCGAAAAATATTGCAAGGAGTGCTGTTCTTATCCCGAACCATTGAAAGCAATCAAAAAAGGCAGAGAGCTTTGCAATGCCGATGATATTTTCTTTGTATGCGGTTCATTCTATCTTGCAGGAGAAATCCGTGACAATCTGATAAAATTTAATCAGTAACTTTTTTTCAACAAAATATTCGTTCCGAATCCTTTATCTTTATTGATAAGGGATTCTTTTTTTATGGAGGTAAAAATGGCAGTTAAAATATCATCCTCGCCAATGAGAGTGACCGTTTCTCTTTCGGGAGAAATTGACCATCATAATGCGGCGGTAATAAGAATGGAAGCGGATGAAGCAATTCAGTCAAAGCTTGCTCCGAATGTTCGCCTTGATTTTGATGAAGTAACCTTTATGGACAGCTCCGCAATCGGCTTCGTGCTCGGCAGATACAGAATTGTTGAAAGCTACGGAGGAAATGTTGAGGTTATCAATCTGACCAGAAGGCAGTTCGCAATGATGAAGCTTGCCGGGCTTGAGAATGTTGTGAAACTTAAAACAAAGAAATGAGGATATTATGAAACCGATAAATAAAATGATTCTAAAAACTGACAGCCGTTCAATCAATGAGAGCTTTGCAAGAATATGCGTTTCCGCTTTTGCGGCTCAGCTTGACCCCGATATAGAAGAATTATCGGATGTTAAAACAGCGGTAAGCGAAGCGGTGACAAACTGCATTGTTCATGCTTATCCGAATAAGGTCGGAGAAATTATTATCAAGGTTTTCATTTATGAAAACAGAACTGTCAAAATCAGCATAAAAGACAAGGGCAGGGGAATTGAAGATGTCAAGAAAGCAATGGAACCTTTATACACTACTTTGGGCGGAGAACGGGCAGGTCTCGGCTTTGCGGTAATGGAAAGCTTCTGCGACAGGATTTCAGTTAAATCAACAGTCGGCAAAGGGACAACGGTAAATCTGACAAAAATTTTTGCTTCCCGTACATATGAAAATGAATAATCCGGTTGAAGAGCTTGTTGAAAATAATCTCGGACTTGTTCATTCCTGTGCAAACAGATTCAGAGGCAGAGGAATTGAATATGATGATTTGTTTCAGGCGGGATGCCTCGGACTTGTCAAGGCTTCAAAATCTTTTGATTCAGAAAAAGGATTTGCGTTTTCAACATATTCCGTCTATGTTATTCTCGGAGAAATCAGAAAGCTTTTCCGTGACGGCGGAAGCGTTAAAATCAGCAGAACATTGAAGGATAAAGCAAGAAATGCAATGAATAAGAAGAATGAATTATCCGTTAAACTCGGCAGAGAACCGAGCATTTCAGAGCTTGCCGAAGAGATAGGCTGTGATATTTCCGAAACGGCAGAAATAATCAATTCCTTCAATCCAGTAATATCAATTGATTGTGAGGATTATGAAATAAACAGTCAGAAATCATATTCCGAATCCCCCGAAAATGAGATAAATGATAATCTTGCACTAAATCAGATATTGAATTCTCTTGAAGAAAAGGACAGGCTGTTGATAGAATGCAGATATTTCAGAGGAATGTCGCAGAGCGTTACGGCGAAGTGTCTCGGCACAACGCAGGTTACTGTTTCGAGAAAGGAAAAGAAAATTCTTGAGGAAATAAGGAAAAAAATGATGCTTTAGCATTGACAAATATAGTATATAAATATAAAATAATAGCGGCAATAATTTGTCGCTTATTTTTGTTTTGAGGTGAAAACGATGATTAAAACAATCAAAGACGGCGTATACCCTACCATGATAACCCCGTATACTACTGACAACAAAGTTGATTATAATGCTGTTGAACAGATTCTTGAATTCTATTCAAAGAACGGCTGTGACGGCATTTTTGCAATCTGCCAGTCGAGCGAAATTTTCTTCCTTTCATTTGAGGAAAGACTTGAGCTTCTCAGATTTATCATGAAGCATCTTCCCAAGGGAATGAATGTTGTTGCTTCCGGTCACACTGCCGATGACCTTGACAGACAGATTTATGAAGCAAACGCTTTCATCAATGAAGGCATTGACGCATATGTTTTCATTGCAAACCGTTTTGCAAAGGAAGACGAAGACGACAGCGTATTCCTCAAAAATTACGAAAAGGCAGTTAATTCGATTCCGGAAATCGGTCTCGGCATTTATGAATGCCCCCATCCATATAAGAGAATAATGACTCCCGCAACTCTCCGTGAATGTGCTCTTGACGGAAAAATGAAATTCCTCAAGGACACCTGCAGCAAAATCGGTGACATCAAGGCAAAGCTTGATGCGGTTGACGGGCTCGGACTTAAGATTTATAATGCCAATTCCGCAACTCTTCTTGAGTCTCTCGAAGCAGGTTGTGCAGGATATTCGGGCGTTATGGCAAACTTCCATCCCGAAATCTATTCATGGCTTTGCAAGAATTTCAAGAATGAACCCGAAAAAGCGAAAGAGGTTCAGGGCTTCCTTGCTTTTGCTTCTCTTGCCGAATGCCAGCAGTATCCCGTTAACGCAAAATATCATATGGGTCTTCTCGGTCTTGACATAACAAATCTTTCAAGAGTCAGAGATGCTTCCAAGTTCTCGGAGAGCAACAGAAAAGAAATTGAAAATATGCTCGTTGCAGAAAAGTCATTCAAGAAGTATTTCGGCATCTGATTATGTTACATTTCAAAAAATGTGTAACATAAAATTTATTGATTTATTTTGAATGATATGATATTATTTTTGATGTAGTTAAAAATCACCATAAATCATTGGAGGAATTGAAAATGGCTCAGAAAAAGACGGTGTTCCTTACCGGTGCATCCGGCAACATGGGATTTCACAGCTTTAAGGAATTCATGAAGCACAAGGATAAATTCAACCTTGTTGTTCTTCTTCGTGACAGCGAAAAGAACAGAAAAATGTTCAAGGATTACCTTAATCATCCCTCGGTTAAAATAGTCTGGGGTGACCTTAAGAAATATGATGATGTTCTTAAGTGCGTAAACGGTGCTGATTATGTTCTCCATGTCGGCGGTATGGTTTCTCCCTCTGCTGACTATTATCCCACAAAGACCGTTCAGACCAACACGACTGCCGCTAAAAACATTGTCAAGGCAGTAAAGGCTCAGCCCGATCCCGATGCAATAAAGGTTGTTTATATAGGAACCGTTGCCGAAACAGGCGACAGAAATATGCCTATCCACTGGGCAAGAACTGGTGACCCCATCAAAATTTCCGTTTATGACCATTATGCCTGCTCAAAGGTTCTTGCAGAAGAAATCTTCGCAGAATCAGGTCTTAAGCACTGGGTTTCAATGCGTCAGTCCGGTATTCTTTACGGCGATATTCTTAAGAACATGGATCCTATCATGTTCCATGTCTGCATCAACGGCGTTCTTGAATGGGCAACTGTTGAGGATTCCGCAAGACTTATGGTTAATGTCTGCGGCGATGATATTCCCGAGGAATTCTGGAGAAGATTTTATAATATCGGTTCCGGCGAAGAATACAGACTCACCAACTTCGAATTTGAAGAGCTTCTTCTCGGCACTCTCGGAATCGGTTCTCCCAAAAAGCTCTTCCAGCCTAACTGGTTTATCACCCGTAACTTCCACGGTCAGTGGTATTATGACGGCGATGAGCTTGAGAAATATTGCCATTTCAGAGCTTATATGCCCGTTAAGGACTATTTCAAGCATATGCTTGACGAGGTTGCTCCTTATTTCAAGCTTGCTTTCCTTGCAAAGCCTTTCGCAGGCGTTCTCAAGGAAACCTTCATGAAGAAAATGGCAAATGAAGAAATATACGGAACACAGTGGTGGATTTCAAATCAGATTCCCGAAAGAATTTCTTCATACTTCGGCTCAATGGAGGAATATAAAGCTCTTCCCACATCATGGGATAATTATAAAATTGAACATCCTTCAAAGAAAAAGGATTCAAAGGATGTTATCATTCTTGACCATGGCTATGACGAGAGCAAAGCAGTTGCCGATATAACTCTTGATGACCTTAAGAAGGCGGCGGCATTCAGAGGCGGCGAATGCCTTGCAACAGAGGAAGAATATGTTGATTTCTATACTCCCATCAAGTGGAAGTGTGCAAGAGGTCATGAATTCATGATGTCTGCAAACCTTGTTCTCAAGGGCGGTCACTGGTGTCCTTCCGAAATTCCAACCGATTGCGAAGGCAAGAAGTTCTACTGGGATTATGACCACGAGGCAGAAATCAACCCCTTCTTTGCTCAGGTATGGTATCCTCTTCACAGCAAGGACGAAAAGAATACTTACACAGAAGCAATTTTCAAGGGCTTTGAGGGCTTCAAAGACTGATAATATTTTACGGAGGGCGTTCGCTCTCCGTATTTTTTTATTGTAAAAATATAAAATGTATGATAAAATATTTCAAAGAAATAGCTGAATAAATGCAATGTCGCATCTTTTCAGTCTGTTTTGGCGTGAAATGCGTTACAAAATCCTGAAATACACAAATTATATCTTCTGTTTTGTGCCTTTTTCACGCCGAAAACATACTCGAAAATCTTGTCTGCCGATTTAATCAGCGTTTCCTAAAAAATAACGGGAGTGTTTTTGATGAAACACATTAAATATATTTTATCGGTTTTGCTTGCTTTTTCGCTTGTTTTATCCTCGGGATGCGGAATTAAAAAAATTAATACAATGGAATTAAAAATAGGAGTAAGCGGAACGGAGGGCAATTTCAATCCGCTTTATTCGGAATCAGATGCAGATAAGCAGATTTCCGGTCAGATGTATCAGACCATTCAAAGAAGAGATTCAAGCAACAGAATGGTAAATTATTGCGGCGGAATTTCTTATGAAATTGATGGTGAAAAGGTCAAATACACTGTTTCGATAAATAAAAACCTGTTTTTTTCTGACGGAACAAATGTTACGATTGATGATGTAATTTTTTTCTATTATTTTGTTTCAGATGCAACCTATGACGGACCGTACAAGGATTTTTACCTTAACGACATTGACGGAATAAAGGAATATTATTTCGACGATTCGGCTTATAAATCGAAATTGACTGAAATTGAAGATAAAGTTGTCTCGGAATATTCTCCGGAAAAAATTTCATCAGAAAATCTCGAAAAATATCTTGTTGAAACAGGTCTTGCAGGCAAATTCAACGAAGAAAAAGCTCCCGACGGTCAGGAATGGAAGGCGTATTTTGAGAAAAACGGCTTTGTAAATGAATTTGAAAAGCTCGGAAAAGATGCTGATTCTTCTTCCGTTCTAACGCTCTGTGCAAAGGCTGAAGCTAAAAGCAACGCTTCCTCATATAACGCCGAAAATTGGTACAGGGAAAAGCTCAATAAAGATTATATTGAGAAGAATTATTCAAACGGCATAGGTGTTGACCGCATTAAGGGTATTAAAAAAATAAACGATTACACCTGCACGGTTCAATTCAATTCTGCTGATATAAACGCTGTTTCGGCTTTGAATGTTCCGATTGTTTCAAAAAAATTCTATTCTTCGATTTACATAAAAGGCATGACCTCGAAGGTTAAAGAATATTATGAGCTTTCTCCGGGCTGCGGAGCATATTGCATTGATGAATACAAGAACGGAAAAGCAACACTTTCCGTGAACGAATTTTATCCCGAAGCTCCTGATTTTGCAAAATTGACCTTTGTTGATTATTCCGGCAAGGAAGATTTATTGTATAAGGATGCCGTTTCCGGAAAGCTTGATATTGCCACCGTTAAAGCAACAACCCAAAGGATTACCGACCTTGCCGACAAAGAATGCAAATATTTTATCACTAATGATGACGGATATTATTCAATGTTTTTCAATTCAAAAAAACTTGATTTGATTGAAAGAAAGGGTCTTTCCGGCATATGCGACCTGAGCGTTGCAGTTGAAGCTATATACGGAAAATATTTTACCGTTCCTCTCCGACCGATAAGTATAAGATTTGATGAATACCCTGAAAAAATAACCGAAAAGAAATATTCCAATGTGGATTTCACAAATCTTCAGGTTAAAGGTACAAGAAAATTAACTGTTCTGAATGCTTATTGTTCAGATGATTTTTCCAATGAGCTTCTCGGAAGATACGCCGAGGTTCTCAAGGAAAAGGGAATAACGCTCAATATTTATAAGGTTACACGGGCGGAGCTTGAAGCCGCTGTTAAAAATTCAAAAGCGGATATCTGGGTTGAGAGAGTTGCTGACGGAGCTACAAGCAACAAATATGATTATTATAATTCCTTCGGAGAAAAGAATATATCCGGATTCAGCAATGCGGATATTGACTCATTAACGGAAAAAATCGAAGTATCAGTCGGAATGTATGACCGTTCACAGTTAATTGAAAAAATGCTTGAATTAATTACGGAGCAGGCTATTGAACAGCCTGTTTGTCAGCTTCAGAATGTAACGGTTTACAATCTGAAAACAATATCCGAAAACAGCTTTGATAATGATTATAATTACGATGGTTTTACCGATTATATTTCGCAGTTAAAAACAAAATGAGGAAGTGACAAGATGGCGGATTTTTTCAACCGTGAAACATTTGACTATGCACTGAAATATATAAAGGATAAGGGAAGCGAGCTTTATAAAAAGGCTTCCGATTCCGTCAGATTAACTTATTACACAGGCGAAAAATACGGCAACAATGCCGCAGAAACGCCGCCTATGGGTTGGTCAAGCCGTAATCTTTTCGGTAAGAATATCAATGAAAATCTCATTCTTGATATGGCTGAAGCAATGAAGAACAGCGGACTTGCCGACTGCGGTTATCAATATATCAATATTGATGATGGTTGGATGGCTTCAAAAAGAGATGAAAACGGCAGACTTTGTGCAGATGGTAATTCTTTTCCTAACGGAATGCCGTCTCTTGTTGAAAAAATCAATTCACTCGGGCTGAAAGCCGGCATTTATTCATCAAACGGAACATTAACAGGCGAAGAACTGCCGGGAAGTCTCGGCCATGAAGCGATTGATGCAGATACCTTTGCCGAATGGGGATTTGAATATCTTAAATATGATTTTAAAAATAATATTCCGATTCCGTCAGCCGCTCCCGATATTGAAAAATTTACCATAACCGATACAGATACCCATTGCGAAAGCTCATATGACCTTTTCGGAGCTTCTCTTCGTGGAAATGCGTCACTTGTTCAGGACGGAGAAACGACCTATATGACGGGTCTATCATCAAATAACGGCAGTATTGAGTTCTCGGATATAAATGTTGATGAAGAAAAGGAATATCTTCTGACTGTATATTTCAGAAAAGAATCAAAAACATACCGTTATTTTGAAATTAAGGTCAATAATTTTTACAGATATAAGATTCGTATCGCTCCGAATCAGCCTTTCGCTCGTGAGGGACTTATTCAGTTTAAAATCCGACTTCTTGCCGGCAAAAACACAATTCTTTTCTATAATCCCGTCAGCTCAATATTTGACAGTGCGGCAATTCAGTTTTCGGATATGGGTAACGAGCTTAAGAGAGCAACGAGTGAGTATGCCGAAAATAATAATAAAGAAGTCAAACCGATTGTTTATTCTATCTGCGAATACGGCAGAAATCTCCCGTGGAAATGGGGCAGGGGAGCCGGAAACCTCTGGAGAACAACTCCCGATATTAAACCGAATTGGCTTTCAATAGCAGGAATTTACGAAATTAATATTCTTCTTTCGAAGTATTCTTCTGCCGGAGGATGGAATGACCCCGATATTCTTGAGATTGGCAACGGAAAACTCACATTTGAAGAAAATAAATCTCATTTTACTTTGTGGTGTATGATGTCGGCTCCTCTTATTCTCAGCAATGATATAAGGAGGTTTATTCTTTCTGACGGAAGCATCGACAAGGAAAATGATATTTATAAAATCATTACAAATAAAGATTTAATTGCCGTTGACCGTGATGCTCTCGGCGTTCAATGCAGACGATATAAAACAAACGGTGCAGAGGATATTCTTGTTAAACCTCTTGAAAATGATGAGCTTGCAGTTTGCTTCTATAATAAAGCTCCCACGCCGTCAAGAATGTCAGCAAGTCTTCGTCAGATAGTCTGCGAATCATATGTCAGAACACCGATTGCAGATGAATTTTCGGTATTTGACCTTTGGACAAAGGAAGAATTTTCAACCGATAATCAGATTACAGCATCCGTCCCGTCTCACGGAATTAAAGCATTCAGAATAAAGGCAAAATAAATGTATAAAGAACAAGGCTGTAATATTACGGCCTTGTTCTTGCAAAAAGAAAAAGCGCTGCATAAAGCAGCGCCGGGAATTAAAATTATTTGAGAGCTTTAACAGCTTCCTTAAGAGCAGCCATTTCTTCCTGGCTGAGGGTAACGCCTTTACCCATCTTCTCATGTTCGGGGGCCCACTCTCTGATGTCAAACTTGGGCTCTCTGCCGTTCCAGCTTATAAGATTAAGCTCCTTTGTCCATCCCTTGGGGTTTTCTGAAAGAACAGCAACAGATTCAACGATTTCATAAGTAAACTCAGGCATAACGGTTCTCCTTTCATTAGTACTTTACACGATTATTATATAATACTATTTTATAAAAGTAAATAGTAAAAACAAAATATTTTTAAAAAATATGCGATATTTATGGGAATTCTTCAACATAAATCGGACATGTGGTGCATATTATTTACAAAAACACATTTTCGAAAGGAGAAACCATGGATTTTAATAAAGAAACCAAGAATATAGGTCTGTTTGAAAAAGCTTGCGAAGCAAGTGCAGACCACGCTCTCGATGCGGAGCTTAACCTGCCGGATTATTGCCCTGCTATTCAGAGAATAATCAAATGCAGCATAATTCCGAATATCATTTCAAGCCGAATTCAGCCCGGCAAGATTACTGCCGAAATAAATGCAGTTGTCAGATTGATTTATGCCGATGAAAGCGGAAATATCGCTTCATATGAACAGAGTGATTCCTTCGAAAAATCCGTTGAGCATTCGTCAATAGCTCAGGATTGTATTTCCGAAATCAGAATAAAAACGGATTATGTAAATTGCAGAGCAACAAGTCCGAGAAAAGCAGATATAAGGTCAATGATAAGAATTATCTGCAATGTTTCCAAAAAAAGAAATGACGATATTCTTGTTGATGTAAACGGTTGCGGAATTCAGACGATGAGAGAATCAACCGATGTTTCTTCAATTACGGCTCTCAATCAGAAAATTTTCAATGTCAGCGAAATAAAAGAAATATCGAACGATAAGCCGGTTGTTGTTTCAATTCTGAATTCGCAGGCAAATGCGATATGCAATGAAATAAAAGTAATCAATAATAAGGCGTTAATCAAAGGCGAATGCAATGTAAAGGTATACTATATATATAATGAAAAGGGAGAGGTTGAATGTGCAGAGCATAATATGCCAATCAGTCAGATAATCGAAGCCGAGGGCTTGAGTGAAGAAGACAATATCAATGTTTCTCTTTCAATTTATTCATGCGAGGTTTTTTCAAAAGTCAACTCTGACGGTGAAATGCGTCAGCTCGATATAAATGTCGGAATAAGCTTGTTTCTTGTTTCGTTCGAAGAAAGTCCCGTCTCGTTCATAAACGATGCTTATTCAACCTTATATGACCTCGCAAACACAACTAAGAGCATCGAGGTAATGTCTTTTAATAAAAAAATTGATAACAGCTTCACAAATAAAACCATTTTGGAAAGCATCGGTGTAAGCGTTGAAAAAATAATCTGTTCCTCCTGCGGAGATATGTCGTATACATATATGCTTAAAGATAATAATTGTCAGATAAGCGGTAATTATGAAATAACAGTTCTTTATGTTGATTCCGAAAAACAGATAGGAATAATCAAAAAGCCGATTAATTTTGACTATTCTGTTCCTCTGAATACCTCCGCAGAATCAATCAAATGTCTCGGTGGAGTATCTGTTATAGGTTGCAACTGCGTTGCAACAGGCGAGAGCAGACTTGAAATCAAAACGGAAATGTTTGCAGGCTTCTGCATTTTTAATTGTAAAATCAAAAAATATATTTCATCAATAGAAACAGGTGAAATTTCATCGGAAAAGGAAAATAAAAGCAGTCTGACAATTTATTTTGCCGATAAGGGTGAGGCAGTGTGGAATATAGCAAGAAAATACTGCACTACGGTTGAAGCGATAACGGAAGAAAACGAACTGAGCGAAAGAATTCTTGAATCTTCAAAAATGCTTCTAATTCCTCTTGCCGAATGATGAATATTTCATAATGATTTGAAAAGACTATATCTGATAAATCATTATGAAAGGGAATTGACATGAAAATATATGATGTAACTTCGGAAACATTTCAGAAAGAGGTAAAGGATTTCAGAGGAACTGTTTTGCTTGATTTCTTTTCCGAGGAATGCAGTCCGTGCAGGAAGCTTTCTCCTGTTATCGAAGAAATTGCAGATGAAGCACAGCCTGAAACAAAAATCTGTAAAATAAATGTTGATAATGAAAAATCTTTAACGGAAAAATTCGGTATCATGAGCATTCCGACACTTATTGTGATGAAAAACGGGGAGATTATCAACAGAAGTATCGGACTTACAAAGAAAAGTGCAATCATTGATATGCTTGAAGAAAACGAATAACGGCAAACCTGCGGTGCAGCTTATTCTGCACCGTTTTGCTGTTTTTTTAATTTAGGTATTGATTTTTCGGATAATATGTGTTAATATATGCGTAATCGCTTGGGGGTGTAGCTCACTTGGGAGAGCGCTTGAATGGCATTCAAGAGGTAAGGGGTTCGATCCCCCTCATCTCCACCAAAAATAACTCAATTCTTTTGAATTGGGTTATTTTCTTTTATAGGGGGATCGAAGGGGAGGCGGTACAGAGCAACAGTCCGGTGGACTGTTGGGCTGACAACCCCGTCCCCCTTTGTCTGCTTTGCAGACATTTCCCCCACACTGTGGGGGCATCTTCCGCCGACGACCAAACGCCCGCAGGCGTGCGAGTCGATCCTCCTCATCTCCACCAAAATAACTCAATTCTTTTGAATTGGGTTATTTTCTTTTGTGTGCTCGGCACGCA